>JBKGYY010000076.1:0-6567 GCA_046545855.1 Halobacteriales archaeon
GGGTCGGGTTCTCCGCCTGGGCCTTCGGGGTTGACGTAGATGAGCCCCATGTGGTCGGCGGCGAGCGCTCCTTCGAGGTTGCCTTCTTCGTCGTGTCGTTCGTCGCCCATCCACTCCTCCTCGGGCCCCCAGTCGACGCCTTCGTCGGGTTCGAACGCGTCCTCGCGGCCGCCGGCGAAGCCGTAGGTCTCGAAGCCCATCGACTCGAGCGCGACGTTGCCGGCGAGCACCAGGAGGTCGGCCCACGACAGCTTGCGGCCGTACTTCTCCTTGACGGGCCAGAGAACGCGGCGGGCCTTGTCGAGGTTGACGTTGTCGGGCCAGCTGTTGAGCGGTGCGAAGCGCTGTCTGCCGCCTGCGGCGCCGCCGCGGCCGTCGACGGTGCGGTAGGTGCCGGCGCTGTGCCACGCCATCCGGATTATGAGGGGTCCGTAGTGGCCGTAGTCGGCGGGCCACCAGTCGCGGGAAGTCGTGAGCGCGTCCTCTACGTCCGCTTTCACCTCGTCGAGGTCGAGCTTCTGGAACTCCTCGGCGTAGTCGAAGTCGTCGGGGTAGGGTCCTGCGTCGCGGGCGTTCTGGTCGAGCGCCGCGAGGTCGAGGCCGTCGGGCATGAGTTCGTCGGGTCTCGGCATGCCTCAAGGTTGCCGCTTCAGGATATTAAGGTTGTCCATGCCGCACGATTGTTTCGGCTTCCGCTATATCTATTGACTTTATAATAAACCTCTTTTTTAGTACCGGAAGCCACGTCACGTTTACGAACACCACCACGCAGGTACGAGCCCCGAACCTACTTCACGCGTTCCTGAAGAACCGTGGGGTGAGAGGCGCTAACACCCTCGACGCTCGAAATATCCTCCGCGATAATCTCGCGGAGACGCGAGTTGTCGTCGGCGACTACCTCCGCCATCAGGTCGTGGTCACCGCTGCTGATGTAGAGCTTCCTGATGTCGTCGACGTCACGAAGAGCATCCACTACCTGGAGGAAGAAGTCGCTCTCGGCGTCGACTCCCACGAGCGCAACCGTGCGGTCGCTGACCTTCTTCGGATCGACCTCCGCGGTGTACCCCACGATAGCGCCCTCCTCCTCTAGCTCGCGTATGTACTTGCGTACCGTTGGCTTGCTGACGCCCACGGAGTCGGCTATCTCGCCGTGTGAGGCCTTCGCGTCCTCCTCCAGAACCTCTATTATCTCGCTCTCCGTCGCCTCCCTGGTCACACGTATATATTCTCTCTGTAACCTAAAATAATTTCCGAAGACACGAAGCGGCTCGCACCGACCGTCCAACGACCCGCGCGAAGTCACGCGAAACCCATATACGCGGGCGAAGCCACCACGAAGACGATGGAGTGCAGCCGTTGCGACGCCCCCGCCGTAGTCCACCAGGCCTACAGCGGCCAGCACCTCTGCCAGCGACACCTCCGCGACTCGATAGAACGACGTGTGAAAGCCCGGGTACGCGAGGACCACCTGCTCGAAGACGACGAACGCTGGGTCGTCGGCCTCAGCGGCGGCAAGGACAGCGGCGTCCTCCTCGACGTCCTCGCGAGGTGCTTCGACGACGACCCCTCGGTCGAACTCGTCGCGTTGACCCTCGACGAAGGCATAGCGGGCTACCGCGACAGAGCCGTCGAGACCGCGCGCCAACTCACCCGGCGCCTCGACGTCGAACACGCGGTAGTCGAGTTCGACGACGAGTTCGACGTACGCGTCGACCGCGAGCTACAGACGCTCGACTCCAAGCCGTGCGCGGGATGCGGCGTCCTCCGGAGGACGGCGCTCAACCGACACGCCGAACGCCTCGACGCCACGAAGCTTCTCACGGGCCACAACCTCGACGACGTCGCGCAGACGGCGCTCATGAACTTCCTCGACGGAGCCGTCGACCGGATGGCCCGGCACTACCGGGCGTCGCTATCTACCGAGGAACACGACGACTTCGTCCGACGCGCGAAGCCGTTGCGCGACGTACCCGAGAAAGAGGTAGCCGTCTACGCCCAGGTCGAAGACGTACCCGTCTACCACGACGAGTGCCCGAACGCCGACGGCGCGACACGCGGCGAGATACGTGACATGCTCCTCGAACACGAGAGCCGTCACCCCGGAACCCGACACAGCCTCGTGAACGCCTACGAGGAGATAGGCAGCCAGCTAGACTGGAGCGACCGCGACCTCCGGGCGTGCACCCGGTGCGGAGAGCCCACGGGCGCAGACAACGAGCTATGTCGCGCTTGCTCGATGCTCGAAGCCGTCGACGTCTGAGCGAGGGCCAAGCCTATATCCCGCGACGTACTCAGACCCCACGATGACAGACGGAATCGAGTACACGGACTTCGTCGAGCTAGACGACGAAGCCCGCCGGGACGAAGTCGTATGCAGCTACCGGTTCCAGCACGCCGACGACGTCGACGCAGAGTGGGCGGCGGGCGCGATAGCCGCGGAGTCCTCGATAGGCACCTGGGAACCCGGTCTCAAGACCATGAACCCCGGCGTCAGAGAGAAAGCCGCCCGAGTCGTCGAACTAAGCGGGCGAGCCGCGGAGATAGCCTACCCCGCCGTCCTGTTCGAAGCCCAAAACATACCCCAGGTGCTCAGCTCGATAGCCGGCAACGTCTACGGCCTCAGCGAGCTACGTAGACTGAGGCTCGACGACGTCGAACTACCGAGCGACGTGGTCCGAAGCCACGCCGGCCCCGCGCTCGGAGTCGAAGAAGTCCGGCGGAGGGTCGGTGCCGTCGACCGACCCGTCGTCGGCACGATAGTCAAACCCAAGCTCGGTCTCACGGCCGAGCAACACGCCGAAGTAGCCCGTGACTCGTGGCTCGGCGGCCTCGACGTCGTCAAAGACGACGAGAACCTCGCGTCGATGGAGTTCAACGACTACTACGAACGAGTCGAACGGACGCTCGAAGCGAAGCAGGAAGCCGAGGACGAGACAGGCGAACACAAGCTCTACTTCCCGAACGTCACGGCGCCGTGCGACGAGATGCTGCGGCGCGCCGAAGCCGCCGTCGACGCAGGCGGCGACTACGTCATGGTCGACGTTCTCACGGCGGGCTGGAGCGCAGTACAGACCCTCCGCGACCACCTGCCCGACGACGTAGGCGTACACGGACACAGGGCGATGCACGCCGCGTTCACGCGGCTGCCCGACCACGGTGTTTCGATGCTCGCCGTAGCGAAGTTCGCTCGACTCGCCGGAGTCGACAACCTCCACGCAGGCGCCGTCGTCGGCAAGATGGAGGGCGGGCGCGAGGAAGTCGAGGAGATATACGGCTTCCTGCGCGGTGACTGGCACGGCCTGAAGACCACGATACCCGTGGCTTCCGGCGGCCTCCACCCCGGGCTCGTCGGCTCCGTAGTCGACATCCTCGGCGTCGAAACCGTCGTACAGGCCGGCGGAGGCGTCCACGGCCATCCCGACGGCACGCGTGCGGGAGCGAGAGCCATGCGCGAGGCCGCCGAAGCCGTCGCCGCGGGCGAGACTGCGGAGGAACGCGCGCGGACCTCGGAGGAACTCGCCGCAGCCATCGACCGCTGGGGGGTCGAACCCAGATGAAGCTCCGGGTGAAAGAGATAGACATCGGCACGGAGACACCGACCGCGCTCCTCAACCGGCGCGACGCCGAGGAACTCGGAGCCAACCCACTCGACCGCATCATAATAAGGTCGAACGGCGACAGGCTCACGGGCATAGTGGAGGTCACCGACAGGCTCGTCGAGAGCGGCGTGCTCGGAGCCACCGAGCGGATAGGCCATCTCGGCGGCGAGGTCGACGTCTCTCTCGCGCCCAATCCCGAGTCCGTGAGCTGCATACGCGACAAGCTCGACGACAAAGAGCTAACCGAGGACGAGATAGCGAGGATAGTCCGGGACATAGACCGCAACATGCTAAACGACATAGAGCTCGGCTCCTACGTCACCGCGATATACTGCAACGGTCTATCGATGAACGAGACGATAGCTCTCTCGACCGAGATGGCTTCGGTAGGCGGCAGTCTCGAATGGAACGACGACGTCGTAGCCGACAAGCACTCGATAGGGGGCGTGGCCGGCAACCGGGTGACGCCCGTAGTCGTCTCCATCGTCGCCGCCGCGGGAGTCAAGATACCGAAGACGTCGTCGCGCGCGATCACGTCGGCGGCGGGAACCGCGGACACCGTCGAGGTGTTCTGCGACGTCGGCCTCAGTATAGACGAGATGAAAGACGTCGTCGAGACGACGAACGGATGCATGGTCTGGGGTGGCTCGGTCGACCTGTCGCCCGTGGACGACCGGATAATCCGAGCCGAACACCCGCTGTCGATCGACCCGCCGGGTCAGGTTATCGCTTCCGTGCTGTCGAAGAAGAAGAGCGCGGGCTCCAACCACCTGGTGCTCGACATACCCTACGGAGAGGGCGCTAAGGTCCACGACCTCACGGAGGCCCGCCGGATAGCACGTGACTTCAAGCGCGTTTCAGACCACCTCGACATACGCACCGAGTGCACTATCACAAGGGGAGACGACCCCGTGGGCCGGGGCATCGGCCCCGCGCTCGAAGCACGCGACGTCCTCCGCACACTGGAGGGCGAAGGGCCGGAGGACCTCAGGCTCAAGAGCCTGAGTCTCTCGGACGTCCTGCTCGAGATATGCGACGTCGACGCCTCGGCCGAACGCTTGCTCGACGGCGGCGAAGCCCTCTCGAAGTTCCGTGAGATAGTCGACGCACAGAACGGCGACCCGGACGTAGAGGTCGCAGACCTCGAAGCCGGCGAACACGTCGACGAAGTACGCGCCAGCCGCTCGGGAGTGGTCACCCACGTCGACAGCGACGTAGTCGGAGCCGTCGCCCGGAGAGCCGGAGCGCCACACGACGCGGGCGCCGGCGTCTACCTCGAGGTCGACCGAGGCGACGAGGTAGGCCGGGACGAGGTGCTCTGCAGGATACACGCCGAGAAACACGAGAAGCTCGAACAGGCCGTCGAACACGCCGCCGCCACCGAGCCCGTGCGCGTGGGAGACCGTACGGAGTCGCTAGTCGAGAGGGTGTAGAATGGAGGACGTCGACTTCGACGACGTCGACGAGGTCGTGCGGATGATAGAGGAGATAGAGATACAGGGCGCGACCTCCGTCGCCGAAGCCGGTGTCGAGGTGCTCCGGCGGCTCGACGGACGAGATGCATCGCAGGACGAGGTCGACGACGTCACCCGTCGGCTCGTGACGGCCCGCCCAACCGAGCCGTTCCTGTTCAACTGCGTCCGCGTCGCACGCCACACGGGCGACTACGACGACGTGCTCGACCACGTGCGGACGTCGAAGGAAGCCGTGGTCGCCTCCGGCGTCGACCTGCTCTCCGGCGTCGACGCCGTCTACACCCACTGTCACTCGTCTACCGCGACGGCTCTCGTGCTCGCGGGAGACGTCGCCGAAGCACACGTCACCGAGACGCGTCCGCTCTACCAGGGGCGTGAGACGGCGAGTGAGCTCGCGGCCGAGGACGTCGACGTCGAGTTCTACGTCGACAGCGGAGCCAGGATGGCGCTCAAGCAATCCGACGCCATGTTGATAGGTGCGGACGCGGTGCTCGCGGACGGCCGGGTCGTCAACAAGATAGGCAGCGAGCTCTTCGCGGAGACGGCGCAGCGTCACGGGGTGCCCGTCTACGTCGTCACGGACTCGTGGAAGTACGACCCGGCGTCGAGCTTCGGCTTCGAGACCGAGATAGAGCGACGGGCCGCCCGCGAGGTCTGGAGCGAACCGCCCGACGGAGTCGAAGTCGTGAACTACGCCTTCGAGAAGGTGTCGCCCGACGTAGTCGACGCCGTGGTCTCCGAGCTAGGTGTGCACGACCCCGTCGATTTCCAGGACGCCGTCGTCGACGCGTACCCCGAGCTACTCGAAGCCGTGCTCGGGTGAGTGGCTCGTAGCTCCGGTCGGTCGCGATGCCGTAGCTACGTCGGTTCGCAGTTGGAATACGCGAAAGAAACGTCGTAAGCTGTTCGACGTCTCTCCTGACTCGTCCAGCGACTGCCTACCGGATGACGTCGACGTTGACCGCGTTCTTCTCGACTTCGTCGACACCGCCGTCGCTGCTCGAAGGAGCGAACTCCGCCGTCGTCTCCTCGCTGCCGAGCACCTGGCTCGACTCGACTCCCGTCATTATCGCCATCACGCGGACCTTGCCGTCGTAGTCGTCCTGTATCCGGGCGCCCCAGATGACGTTGGCGTGGCTCTCGAGGCGCTCGGTGATGTTCTGCGCGATGCCCTCTGCCTCGCCGAGCGTGAGGTCGGGGCCTCCGGTGATGTGGACGAGCGAGCCGCTGGCGCCGCGGTAGTCGACGTCGAGCAGCGGGTGGCTGAGGGCGTCTTCGACGACGGCCTCGCTTTTGTCGCGGTCCTGTGTCTCGCCGACGAGCATTACGGCGACCCCGCCCTGGTTCATGATGTTGGTCATGTCGGCGTAGTCGAGGTTGATCAGCGACGGCTGGGTTATCGTCTCGCTGATGCCCTTGACGGTCTCCGCGATGATCTGGTCCATCACCGAGAACGCCTTGCCTATCGGGAGGTTGGGGACGTAGTCGAGCAG
>JBKGYY010000077.1:0-6514 GCA_046545855.1 Halobacteriales archaeon
AGTTCTTTCTGTAAGCTAAAAAATCTGCTTTAGCCTTGCGCCGGTGTTAGCCTTGTCGCGGTGGCAGCCACGCCGCCGCGTCGGCCACGCCGGCCGGGCTACCAGATTGGCGGCAACCGACCGCGACAGCCTCAGCCTCACCTCTCCGAAGCGACGACCAGGTCGCCGTCGTGGTAGACCTCGACATCGTAGGGCAGCCCGCCGGCGAACGCCGCCGATGCCGTGTAGCCTATCTCCGTGAAAGTCGGATTGCAGACCTCGTCGGCGTCCTCCATGTCGACGGTTACGAGCCGGACCGACAGCACGTCTTCGACGTCGTCGTACTCGACGTCCTCGAGCTCCGCGGTCTTGCACGAGGTCGAACCCGACACCACGCCTTCCACCGACACCGTGCGGCCGCCGGCGTCGAACTCCACCGACGCCGAGTCGACCGCGTTGCCCGGAACCCGGCTGGTGACCTCGAACTCCGTCGAGCTCAGGCGGTAGCCGGTCGAACTATCGTCGTCCTCGTCCTCTCCACCGCCGTCGTCCGCGTCCGGGGGTTCGTCTTCGAGGGCTTCGCCGTCGAGACAGCCCGCCGACAGCGTCGACAGCGACAGAGCCGAGACGAGGAAGCCACGCCTGTCCATCGGAGTCGGGTAGGCGGCCCCCCTCCAAGTATCTTGGCTAAGACGACGGCCCGACGTCCCCGTTCCGGGCCCAAACTACTTATCCGACGCAAGCCGAGTAGACGTATGAAGGAGTCCTGGGTCAACCTCTACTGCACCGAGTGCGACGACGAGTGGACTGCCGAGGTGTCCGAACTACCCGAGCCTGGATCCAGCTACACCTGCGACTGCGGCCGAACCGACCCGATAGAGGAGTACCTGGCGACGAACAAGGACTACGAGATATACGAGGAGCTACGCGGCTGAGATGACGCGGGTGCGGTTCGTCGGCGCCGAGGACGTCGACCTCGTGAACGAACTCCGTTCGAGCGAGACCTCGCGTCGCGCTCTGTCGGCTTACGAGTTCGAGCGAACGCCGGTCGACAACGCCTTCGAGGTCGAGACTGCGTCGATGGCCGCGGCGCTCGCCCTCCTCAACGACCTCAACTGGTACGTGCGGAGGTACTGCCGTTGGACCGAGGTGCTCGACCCCGATGTCAGCGAAGACGAGTGGCTCAGCCGGCGGCTGGCGACGCGCGTCTACGAGCGCGAGATAGACCCCGGGGAGACGCGCGAGTACCTCGTCGTCCGCGGTGTCTCGGACGGCGAGCCGATGGAGCCGCTTTACGCCCGGTGGGAGCCACCGGAGTACGACCTCGGTGACGCCGACGTAGTGCTAGTCACGAGGATCGACGAGTCGGAGTTCAGGGAGTCCGCAGAAGAGTAAGGCCGTCTTACCGCCGGAAAACAGATAAGCCCGGCGTCCCTAGCCAGCCCGATGCACTCCACGGCGTCCGACGGAGGCGAGATGACGCCGGGAGACCGGGGGAAGACATGACTACCTACGTGCTCGGCTGGGACGGCCTCGACCTCGAACTCCTAGACAGCTACGGCATGACCTCGGAGTTCGCGCCGTACGTCGACGGCCACGAGCCTCTCGTTA
This sequence comes from Halobacteriales archaeon, assembly GCA_046545855.1. Taxonomy (GTDB): domain Archaea; phylum Halobacteriota; class Halobacteria; order Halobacteriales; family Halorutilaceae; genus JAQZDA01. Next base: position 1,591 of record JBKGYY010000077.1, read on the forward strand.
ACCCCGTGCTCGGCAAACCCGACACCTACGAGATGTGGCCGTCGATCATCACGGGCGTCACGCCCGAGCAACACGGCGTCGAACTAATAAGCGACGACGGCGGTGCGTCGTTCGAGAGCCCGTTGCTCCAGCTAGGCAGCACGGCGGTCCACCGCCTGCTGCCCACGAGGACGCGCGTAGCCCTGGGCATCACGCTCAGGAACATGGGTTTCAAGCTGTCTCAGAAGACCCCCGAGTGGTACGAAGAACGAGGTGTCTCGACGGTCTTCGACGGCCTCCGGTCACGCGCGATAACCGTGCCTAACTACGTGAGCCAACGCGACCGCGAGCTAGGTCTCGTAGACGGCTGGGGTGCGGAGCAGAGCAGCTACCTCGCCGTCGAAGCCGAGCTAGACCACAAGCGCGTCGTCTACCGTCCCAAGCGCTCTCTCAAGGAGGTCGAGGACTGGCTCGTGAACGAAGCACACCAGAAGCTAGCCGCGCTCGACGCCGCGGCACGGGAGGACTACGACCTCGTCTGGACGTGGTTCTCTTACATCGACACCGTCGGTCACTCTCAGCCCGCAGTCGAACGAGACTTCGGCGAGACAGACTGGCAGCGTCGTGCGTACGAGAACGCTCTCGATATGACGCGCGAGTTCGAGTCGTCGCTCGACCGCGAAGACGAACTCCTGGTCGTGAGCGACCACGGCAACCGCGACGGCGAGCACACGATGGACGCCGTCGTAGGGGGGTCGACGGACGTCGTGACCGAGGCGAAGTCGGCGCTCGACATCCGGTCGGCCGTCGAAGCCGTGGTCTCGGAAGCCGAAGCCGGCGCGGCGTCTGCGGACGCCGACACGCCGGAGGACACCACGGCACCCGAGACGGCTTCCGAGGTGTCCGCCGAGCTCGACGACTGACGACGCGCTGAAGGCGTCCCGGTTCACGCTACCTTCCGTCACCGCCCGAAGCTTTAACGCCGACGCGGCTGAATCCAGGCGCATGACCGAGGAAGAGCTAGAGGCCGTGCTGCCAGAGCAGGACACGTTCCAGCCGCCCGAGGAGTTCGTGAGCCAGGCTAACGTCAGCGACCCCGGTGTATACGACGAGTTCGAGGAGACGTGGCCCGACTGCTGGGAACGCGCCGCCGACCTCCTCGACTGGTACTCCGACTACGACGAGGTGCTCGTCGACGACGACGCGCCGTTCTACGAGTGGTTCGTCGGAGGCAGCCTCAACGCGTGCTACGAGTGCGTCGACCGCCACCTGCCCGAGCGAGCCGACGAAGCCGCTCTGAAGTGGGAGGGCGAACCCGGCGAGACGCGAGAGATAAGCTACGAAGAGCTACACCGCGAGGTCAACGCCACGGCGGCGGCTCTCCGCGAACTCGGTGTCGAGGAGGACGACGTCGTCAGCCTCTACATGCCGATGGTGCCCGCGCTACCGATAACGATGCTCGCGTGCGCCCGGATAGGCGCACCGCACAACGTCGTCTTCGCGGGCTTCAGCGCCGACGCCCTGGCGACGCGGATGGAGAACGCCGACTCCGACTACCTCGTGACCGTCGACGGATACTACCGGAGGGGCGAGCTCCTCGACCACGAAGCCAAGGTCGAAGACGCGCTCGACGTCCTCGGTCGGGACGTCACGACGGTCGTCTGGGGTCGCGAGGACCGGTACGACGGAGACCACGTGTCGTTCCGTGACGCCGTCGAACCTCACGGCGACGCCGACGTCGAACCCGTCGAACGCGACAGCGAGGACATGCTGTTCCTGATGTACACGAGCGGCACGACGGGCACGCCGAAGGGCGTGAAGCACACGACGGCCGGCTACCTCAGCTACGTCGCCTGGACGTCGCACGCCGTCCTCGACCTGGAGCCCGAGGACACCTACTGGTGCGCGGCCGACATCGGATGGATAACCGGTCACAGCTACATCGTCTACGGCCCGCTCGCGCTCGGCACGACGTCTGTGATGTACGAGGGCGCGCCCGACCACCCGGAGCGCGACCGACTCTGGGAGATGGTCGAGAGGTACGGCGTCGACGTCTTCTACACGGCTCCGACCGCCGTGCGCGCGTTCATGAAGTGGGGTACCGAGCACCCCGAGGCGCACGACCTTTCGTCGCTCCGTCTGCTCGGCTCCGTCGGAGAGCCCATCAACCCCCGGGCGTGGAAGTGGTACTACCGCTACGTCGGCGGCGAACGGTGTCCGATAGTCGACACCTGGTGGCAGACGGAGACGGGCGGCATGATGGTGACGACGCTCCCCGGGGTTTGCGACATGAAGCCGGGTTCGGCGGGTCCGCCGCTTCCGGGCGTCGACGCCCGCGTGGTAGACGCCGAAGGTGACGAAGTCGACGGAGGCGCCGGATACCTGACGGTCCACCGGCCGTGGCCCGGCATGCTCCGGACGGTGTACGGCGACGACGAACGCTACGTGGAGGAGTACTGGGAGGAGTACAGCGTGCCCGAGGAAGACCGATGGGTCTACTTCCCGGAGGACGGCGCCAAGGTCGACTCCGACGGCTACGTCACGGTGCTCGGCCGTGTGGACGACGTCATCAACGTCTCCGGCCACCGTCTCGGGACGATGGAGCTCGAGAGCGCCGTCGTCGGAGTCGAGGGCGTCGCGGAAGCCGCCGTCGTGGGCGCGGAACACGAGCTGAAGGGCGAGGCCGTCTACGTCTACGTCATACCGGAGGACGACGCCGGCGACGAAGACGCCCTGCGGGAGCGCATCGTCGCGGCGGTCGAGAGCGACATCGGAAAGTTCGCGCGGCCGGAGAGCGTTATCTTCACGCCCGACCTGCCGAAGACACGGTCGGGCAAGATAATGCGCCGTCTCTTGGAGGACGTCGCGGGCGGCGGCGAGCTAGGGGACACGAGCACGCTCCGTAACCCCGACGTCGTCGAGGACATACGCGACAGCGTGTCGTAGCCCGGCTAAGGGCTGGCGTAACCGGCGTGACGACGCAGGTGGCTCCAGACGGTGCCGTCGAGCGTCTTGGGTGCAGGTGAACCGGAAACCGTCTACGGGAGAAAAAAGGGGTCTACGCCTCTATCCGCCTGAGGTACTCGAGGGTCTTGCGCTCTGGCGACGCGTCGGGCATCTCGCGCTCTATCTCCTCTAGCACCTCCTCGGTCTCCGTCCGGTCGTCGTAGTCAGCGAGGCGTTCGTGGCAGTCCGGGCACATGAGGTCTACGTCGTCTGGCGTCGTCTCCCCGGAGGGGTTCCTCGGGTAGAGTTCGAACTCGTCGGACTCGAGTTCCTTTCCGCACGCCGTGCAGACGTTGTCCTTGACGCTCCAGACTTCGGTGTGATCCATCCTTTTCACTTCTCTGTGGGTGAGCCGTTCACGACGGCCCCACCTTGTCAAAGGGTAACATACGTAGCCATATAACCCTTTTGCAGGCGATACACACTTCTAATATTAGTCTAACGCCGGTTATCGCAGAACCGGAGCAACCGACCACCAGTTCAGTACGTCGACAGCTCGCCTTCGACGATACGCTCGGTGATCGACGTCACGTCCGCGAGGCCGTCGTCGACTATCGCCTCGACCTCGCTCTCGACGGAACGCGACAGCCCTCCGTCGACCTCGAGGTCGACGGCAGCGACGTGAGGCTGGTCGATAGGACTCCCTATCTGGGAGAGCAGCCTGATCGAAACCATCTCGACCTCGTCTACCTCGCTCGCGACGTCGTCCGCCAGCTCGTGCGCAAGCAGGTTGTATATCTTGCCGATGTGGTTGAACGGGTTCTTGCCGCTCGCCGCCTCGAGACTCATCTCCCTGCCGGGCGTGATCAAGCCGTTCGCGCGGTTGCCGCGTCCGACGCTGCCGTCGTCACCCATCTCGGCGCTCGTACCCGTCTCCGTGACGTAGACGCTCCCGCTCTCGCGGTCGTCCGCCGTGTTGAGATGCACCGTCACGTCGAGGTCCGACTGCCGTTCCGCGACGTCGTAGACGTGGTTCTCGACGTCCGACATCAGGCTCACGTAGGCGTCGAGGTCGTCGAGATGCTCGGTCACCGCGGCGACCGCCACCGTCAGGTCTAGCTCGTCGCCCTCGCGCTTACCCATCACCTTGACGTCCTCGCCGACGGCGGGCTCGCTCGCCCGGAGGTCTTCGTATATCGAGCGCTCGACGTCGTACACGGTGCGCTCCGCAGGCGACAGCGGCGCGTAGCCGACGCCGAACGACGTGTCGTTGGCGTTCGGAGCCTCTCCGTCGCCGAGCTCGAATACGTCCTTGAGGTCGGTCGAACCCTCACCCATCTTGACGTCGACGACGACGTCGGACTCGAGGTCGACGTTGTTGAGAGACTCCCGGATGTAGTTCCGTGCGGCCTCCAGCGCCAGCGAGTCCGCGGGCACGAACTCGCCCTGGAACTCCTTCGTAGCGCGGCCGACGATGAGCACGTAGATCGGCTGTATGACGTCTCCGCCGCCGAACTCCGGGTTCGAGCGACCCGCCACGAGCTGGGCTTCGTCGGTGTTGTGATGGAGGAGCGAGCCGAACCTGTCGAGGTACTCCTGCGAGAGCGCGCGCATGACGCTCTCGGCGAGGCCGTCGCATAGCGTGTCCGGGTGACCGATGCCCTTGCGTTCGACGAGCTCTATCTCCCTCTCGCCCGCGGGAGTCCTGCCTAGCTCGCCCACCCTGACGTTCCTGTCCATGGCTACACGACGCGGGACGACCGGCTAAATACTTCCGGTAAAGGGGTCGTGGACGAAGCAGATAACAAGCGCGAGCCGCTACACCGCACGTGGAAGACGACGGACGACGGGACGCCGGGGACGGGGAAGGGGGAGCCGACGGAGCCGAAGACGAAGACGAAAGCAGAGGAGCCGACCGAGCCGATACCGAAGACGAAGTAGAAGGAACACGCTCGACAGAAGCCACCAACGAGGACGACGTCGTGCCCGCCGCCGAACA
>JBKGYY010000078.1:0-6498 GCA_046545855.1 Halobacteriales archaeon
CGTCGACCGCACGAAGTCGTCCCTCATGCTCGGCGTCGGAGAGACGGCCGACGAGGTACGGCGGACGCTCTCCAACCTCAGGGACGTCGACGTCGACTACGTGACGCTGGGCCAGTACCTCCGGCCGAGCGACGAACACGTCGCCGTGGAGCGGTGGGTTCCGCCGGAGGAGTTCGAGTCACACCGTGAGACGGCGCTCGACCTGGGCTTCCGGGACGTCGCCGCCGGACCGTTCGTCAGAAGCAGCTACAGGGCGGACGAGCTATACGACGCCTGAACCCAGGCGCGCGAAACCGCGCTGCACCTACTTCATCTCGTTCCACTCTCGGGAGCCGTAGCGCTCCTCGGATAGCTCCTCCGCGCGCCGTACCTCGCGCTCGCTCGGCTCGCCCTCGAACCAGTCCCGGCCTTCCGTGAAAGCCTCCCGGAGCGCACGAGCAGTGTCGTCTACCCCGACGTCGGCCTCCCGCGACACCGAGGTGACGCGTTCGCGTACGTCCGAGACGTGTTTGTCGCTCACCTTGTCGACGTCGGGCATCAGGTAGGTGAACATCCTCTCGGGGTCGACGTCGTGCAACACGGTTCCGTGCTGGAGGAGGACGTCCATCCTCCGTGTCTGCGCGTTCCCGCTTATCTTGCGGCCGTCGACGACGACATCGTTTATCGGCGTGAACTCGGCGTCGATGCCCAGTCGAGCGAGAGCGTCCACGACACGGCCGCAGATGGCGCGGTAGCTCTCAGTGAGGTCTTCGGGGTAGACGTCGAGAGGAGCCGCGACGCTGTACGTGACCTCTCCCTCGCTGTCGTGGTAGACGGCTCCGCCTCCCGTGCGCCTGCGTACGAAGTCGACGCCGTCGCGCCGACACGCCTCGACGTCGACCTCTCGTTCGAGCGACTGGAAGTAACCTATCGAGACCGCCGACGGCCGCCATCGATACAGCCGCAAGCTCGGCGGCGAGACGCCGTCGGAGACGGCCTCCGACACCGCCTCGTCGAGAGCCATGTTCCAGCGCGCGTCGCCCTCCGACGTCGGGAGCAACCGCCACCTCACTCCGCAGCCTCCCGGGCCAGCTCCGCGAGCACCTCGACGTCGAAACCCAGTAGCTCGACATCGCCCTCTTCGACGACACGTTCGACGGCGTTTTCGACGTCGCCGGACTCCAGCCCGCGTTCTACGGCGACTTCGACTTCGTCTATCACCTCCTCCGGATGGACGAAGAAGTCACCCGTCACGCTGACGGCGCCGTCGAAGTCCACGGAGACCCGGACCAGCTTCCCGCCCTCGACCTTCCGCGACGCCGAACGAGCCGTCATCCATTTCCTCCGACGTCGTCCTCGACGGCGCGCGTGGCCTCGGCCACCGCCTCCGACAGAGACGGATGGAAGAAGACCGTCTCGGTGACGTCGGTCACCGTAGCCCCCATCTCTATCGCGAGAGCCAGCTGGTTGACCAATTCGGAGGCGCCGTTGCACGCTAGCTCGCCGCCGAGCACGAAGCCCGTCTCGGAGTCGACGACGACGCGTACGACGCCGAGGGCGTCGTCCCTCGACATCGCCCGGCCGTTGGCGCCCAATCGGTGTTCTCCGACGACGGCGTCGAAGCCCGCGGCACGAGCGCCGTCCTCCCCCAGGCCGACGACGGCTAGCTCGGGGTCGGTGAAGACCGCCTTCGGCACCGCGCGCTGGTCGAGCACGGCGTCCTCTCCCGCCGCGACTCGGCCGGCGACGCGCCCCTCCTGGTAGGCGACGTGCGCGAGCATCGGCTCGCCCGCGACGTCTCCGACGGCCTGTATCGCGGGGTTCGACGTCCGCGTCGCTTCGTCGACCACGACGTGTCCTCGTTCGTCCACCTCCACCTCGGCGGCTTCGAAGTCGAAGTCGACGACCGGCTCCCTGCCGACGGCGACGACGACGACGTCGCAGTCGTACGCGTCCGACTCCGTCGAGACGATGGCTCCGGCGCCGCCGGACTCGCAGTCGACGACGGCCTCGCCCGTCCGCAGCTCGAGGCCGAGGTCACGGGCGCGTCTCTCCACGTACCTCGTCAGCCGGTCGCCGTAAGCCGACAGCACGGTGTCGAGCGCCTCGAGCACGACTACGTCGGAGCCCAGCTTCGAGTAAGCCGTCGCCGTCTCCATGCCTATGTAACCGCCTCCCACGACGACGACGGAGTCCGGCAGCGTCCGCGGCCGGAGGGCTTCGTCCGACGTCAGCACTCTCTCGCCGTCGACGTCGAACTCGGGGGGCACGACGGGCCGGCTTCCCGTCGCCAGTATCGCGCGCTCGAACTCCAGACGCCCGCGTCCTTCGACGTGCACGGCGTCGACGTCCACGAACCGCGCGCGTCCGTCTACGACGTCGACGTCCTGGCTCTCCAGCAGGCCTTCGACGCCGCGGGCGAGCGAGTCGACGACGCCCTCGCTCCAGTCCGCCGTCTCCGCGAGGTCGACGTCCACGGTGCAGTCGACTCCTACGTCCGCCGACCGGCGAGCGCCGTCGACGACGTCGGCGACGTGGAGGAGGGCTTTCGACGGGATGCAGCCACGGTGGAGGCACGTTCCCCCGAGACCTCCTTCGTCTATCAGGGTGACGTCGACCCCGCGTCTTGCGGCCTCGGCCGCCGCCGTGTACCCCCCCGGGCCGCCGCCGACGACGGCTAGCTCGGCCTCGGAGGGCAGCTCTCCCACCACCATCACTCTAGGAGGAGCAGCGACGGCTTGCTCAGCAGTCTCTTGACGTCGTTTACGTACCGGGCGGCGTCGGCTCCGTCGACGACGCGGTGGTCGAAAGCCAGCGACAGCGGCATGACGTCGCGGACCACGACTTCGTCGTCCACCACCCAGGGCCGCCGTCGCACCTCTCCGACGGCGAGTATCGCGCTCTCGCCTTCGTTGACTATCGGCGTGGCGTAGACGCCGCCTATGACTCCGACGTTGGTCACCGTGAACGTCGAGTCCTTCATCTCGTCGGGCGAGAGACCGCGCTCCCTCGCGCGTCCCACGAGGTCCTCGGTCTCCCCGGCTATCTCCCTGACGCTCTTGAGGTCGGCGTCGCGCACCACGGGGACGAGCAGTCCGTCTGGGGTGTCGGCGGCGACTCCGACGTCGACGCGCCCTCGTTCGACGACCTCTCCCGCGTCTTCGTCGAGCCACGAGTTCAACGCCGGGTGGTCGTCGAGCGCGGCGGCGCACGCCTTGACGACGAACGGCGTGAAGCCGAGTCCGTCGGTCTCGTCGAGGACTTCGCGGAGCCTCGTGACGTCGACGTCGTCGTGGTGGGTGACGAGCGGTCGGTCGGCGGCGCGCACGAGGCGTTCGCCCGTGCGCCTCCGGACACCCGAGTACGGCCGTCTCTCTCCCTCTTCGCTTCCGGCGTGGCTCTCCGCCACGGTCTCGTCGGGTCGGCTGTCGCCCGCGCGCTTGGCGTCGGCTCTCGCTCCCCCGGGCTCTCGGTCGATTTCCGACTTCGAGCGGACGTCGCTCTCGCCCGCACCCGGCGTCCGTTCTTCTGTCTGTCTCTCGCCCGAGCGCGTCAGAACGACTCCGTCGTCCTCCTCCGGCGGGACTTCGTCGGCTTCGCCCTCGGTTCGCTGGACGCCCGCGGCCTCCAGCACGTCGGAGTCAGTCACGCGGCCGCCGCGCCCGGTTCCCTCGACCTCTGTTATGTCGACGCCTACGTCGCGCGCGAGCCTCCGGGTCGAGGGAGCGGCGAAGACGCGTTCGTCGGCGACACCGAGTCCCTCGGTGCGCTCGTTGTTGACGTGGCGTTCCGGCTCGCGTTCCTCCGTCGAGCCGTCGGTCTCCTTCTCAACTTCCTCGTCGGACTCGAACCTCACTATGACGTCGCCTACCTCGACGACCTCTCCCTCGGTGTACATCGTCTCGAGCACCCGGCCGTTCACCGGCGACGGGATCTCGATTATTGCTTTGTCTGTCTCGACCTCGAGCACCGGGTCGTCCTCCCGGACGGCGTCGCCTTCCTCGACCATCCAGTTTATGACCTCTGCCTCGCGTATGCCCTCTCCGACGTCGGGCAGCCTGAAGTCCCGGGTCATATCCACCTCGCTTCAGAACCGGAACTCCGCCGCCTGTCGTATGCCATCGCGTATACGTTCGACGCTCGGCAGATAATACTTTTCCAGTCGGTAGAGCGGATACGGGACGTCGAACCCCGTGACGCGCACGACGGGTGCCTCCTGGTAGCCGAGCGCGCGCTCCTGTACCGTGGCGACGACTTCGGCTCCGAAGCCCGCCGTCCTCGGTGCCTCGTGGACGACGCACGCCCTGCCGGTTCGGAGGAACGTCTCCTCTATCGTGTCGCGGTCGAGCGGCGACAGCGTCCGGAGGTCGACCACGCAGACGTCGAAGTCGACGTCCTCTGCGGCGTCGAGCACCTGGTGTACCATCGAGCCCCAGGTGTAGACCGTGACGTCGTCGCCCTCGGTTACGACGCGCGCGTCGCCGATGGCTACCTCGTGGCTCTCGTCGGGGACCTCCTCCCGGAAAGCCCTGTAGACGCGTTTGGGTTCGAGCACGACGACGGGGTCGTCGCTGCGTATCGCGGAGGCCAGCATGCCGCGGGCGTCGTACGGAGTCGAGGGGACGACGAGCTTCAGACCGGGGTAGTGCGCGAAGAACGCCTCGGTCGACTCGCTGTGGTGCTCGGGCGCCTTGATACCGCCTCCGTACGGCATCCGGACGACGAGAGGCAGCGTGTAGTCGCCGCGGGTCCGCGTCCTCATCCGCGCGACGTGGCTGAAGATCTGGTCTAGCGCGGGGTACGCGAAGCCCATGAACTGTATCTCCGCTACGGGGCGGACGCCGGCGGCGGCGAGGCCGACGGAGGCGCCGACTATGCCGCTCTCCGAAAGCGGGGTGTCCACGACCCTGTCGGCGCCGTATTCGTCGATCAACCCCTCGGTGGCCCGGAAGACGCCGCCGTTGTCTCCGACGTCCTCGCCGAGCACCACGACGTCGTCGTCGCGCTCCATCTCCCGGTGGAGACCGTCCCGGACGGCTTCGACGAGCGTCATCTCCGTCGACATCAGCCGTACCTCCCTGCGACGTCGGACTGGCGCTCTAACTCCTCCGGCATCTCGTCGTAGACGTGTTCGAAGGCATCCTCGACCTCGGGGGGTTCGAGGGCTTCGGCGGCGTCGACGGCCTGTTCGAGCCTGGTTTCGACGCGCCGTTCGAGCGCGTCCATCGCCTCCGTGTCGAGTCTACCGGTGCGCTCGAGGTAGGTTCGGAAGCGCTCTATGGGGTCGAGACGCCTCCATCTCTCGACCTCGCTCTCGTCGCGGTACTTCGTTGGGTCGTCGGCCGTAGTGTGGGCGCCGTAGCGGTACTGGACGGACTCTATCAACGTCGGCCGGCGTTCCGAGCGAGCTAGCTCGACGGCGTCTCTGGCGGCGACGTAAGACGCGAGCGGGTCCATGCCGTCGACCCTGACGCCCTCGACTCCGTACGCGTCGGCCTTCCGGGCTATCGTCTCGCTCGCCGTCTGTCGCTCGCGAGGCACGGATATCGCGTACTGGTTGTTGTTGCACTGGTAGACTGCGGGGACTTCGAAGACGCCCGCGAAGTTCAGGCCCTCGTGGAAGTCGCCTTCGCTAGTCGCGCCCTCGCCGAAGTAGCACATCGTGACCTTGTCGCGGCCCTTCATGTCGTCGCCCCAGGCTAGCCCGGTGGCGTGAGGCACCTGTGTGCCGATGGGCACGGAGACGGGGAAGACGTCGTGTTCGGCGTTGGCGTTGCCTCGTTCGTCTCCCATCCAGTATGCGAGGACGTTCTCGGCCGGCACGCCGCGCGCGAACATCGCCGCCATCTCGCGGTAACTCGGTACGACGCGGTCTCCGTTCTCGAGCGCGTGAGCGCTGCCTATCTGCCCGGCCTCCTGGCCGGCCATCGGCGGGTACGTCCCCAGTCGGCCCTGTCGCTGTAGCTTGACGGCTCGTCCGTCGAACCTCCGGGCGAAGACCATCTGCTCGTGAATCTCGAGCAGAGTCTCGTCGTCGAGGTCGGGCGTCAGTCTTTCGTCGACCACCCGGCCGTCTTCGTCGAGCACGCGCAACAGGTCGTCGTCGCGGTCTTCGAGAACCCTCATAACTTATATCTTCGCGCTAAACCCATAAATCGGTTTGGGGCTTCAACCGTGTTCTCGAAGAAACACACGAACGTCCTCCATATCCCGGGTCTCGCACAAGAAAACCTCCTCCGTCGTGGCCGGCCGGGACAAGACCTAACAGCCGCGAGGCCGCCGTCCAACCATGGAGTTCGAAGCCATCCAGGGCGACATATCCGAGCAGTCGGCCGACTGCCTGGTCAACGCCGCAGGCACGTCGCTCCGCATGGGCAGCGGCGTCGCCGGCGCACTCCGCCGCGCCGCAGGCCCCGGGATAGACGAAGAAGCCCGGTCGAAAGGCCCCGTCGAACTCGGCGAGGCGGCCGCCACCGACGCCTACGGACTCGAAGCCGACTACGTAGTCCACGCCGCCGC
>JBKGYY010000079.1:0-6399 GCA_046545855.1 Halobacteriales archaeon
CGTGGTCAACGTCAGTTATCTCAAGTTCGGCCTCCGAGAGGTTGTCTCCGGACGTGTCGAACATCGTGTCGGTGGGCTCGAGGCGCTCACGGCCTTCCTGCTGGGCTTCATCGCCGAACACGCCGAAGGTTTCCAGGGAGCCTGAGAGCAAATGCGAGCCTTCTGGGCTGGTCTCTGACCCCAAGCTGAAATTGGTGCTTACGACCTTTTCACCCGTGTCGACGTACGACTCGTTTTCTAGCTCGTGCCAGTCTTCGTCGTAGTTCCAGGTCTTGAGCGACGACTCGTCCAGTCCGTCGATGTCGTCCTGCGTGTAGTGTAGGTCCAGCCCGAACCCGTCCGGGTCGAACTGCTCCGGGCTACCTATCTCGAAGTACTTGTCTATGGACTCCGCGTCGGGGTTCGACCCCGGTTCGGATGTGCCTCTCAGCTGTACCTCGGTGGCTTCGAACGACACTTTGGAGCTACCGAGGTCGAGTTTAGATACCACGGGATGCGTGTCCGAGCCGGTACTCTCGAAGTCATAGGCTCCGTTGTCGCTCGAGACTCCGTTCTCGAACGTGTTCGATGTCTCACCGTCGTTGTTCGACTCATAGAGGCCGGTTTGTCCGTTGTCCGTGACATCGAAGTCGCTCACTGTCACTCCGCTAGTGCTGCTAAGACGGACGCCGTTGTTGTTCTCCGTGAGCTCGACATCGGATATCGAACCTCCTTCAATTTCGTTGAACGCGATGGCGTTGCCCCCCTCGCTGGGCGTGAAGTTGTGGACGCCGAGGTTCTCGACCGTGATGTCGGTCAGGTTGTCTTCGGAGGGCCCACCGGGATACGCGCCCACGCCGCCAAACGTGTCGTCGGAGCCGTTTATGTCGTGGTCTCCGCCGTCGAGCGACACGTCGCTGGCGTTTATCCATATGCAGTCCCCGGAATCGAGGCTGCTCCCCGAAGCATTGATGTCGCTGTCGAGTTCGTAGTCGCCCGACTGGTTGATCTCCTGGCACGAGCTGATCGCGGTCTGACCGGCGGCCGGCGTCACCGCGAGCGCCGTCAGCACGAGAGCCAGTCCGCATAGCAAGCCTACCTCGAGCAGTACAATGGACGTGCGTCGTGTTTTGAGTTCGTACATTTACACTCCCCAGCCCACGCTGGATGGAGAGAGGAAACCGTGGCCCGGCATAAACTTTTCGCTTGGTTTTTTAAGTCTCGCCTAGAAGAACCGCTTCCGCGCCGCCGCGTCACGGTGGTAGACGCCGAACTCCCCGCCTTCGACTTCGCTCCCGCGGTAGACCGGGCCTTCGGCGCACACCGGAGAGCCCGTGGGGTCGACGCAGCACGAGCCGCAGACGCCGATGCCGCACTTCATGTAGCGTTCGAGCGCGACCTGCACGTCGTCGGGCCTGCCGGAGAACCTGTCGAGAACGGCTGCCATCATAGGCTCGGGGCCGCACGCCGCGACGTCCTCGGGCTCGCCGCGCTCGTCTACGATGTCGTCTATCAGCTCTGTCACGAGGCCCTCGTGGCCACAGCTGCCGTCCTCCGTCGCCACGCGGACGTCGGCGACGTCGGCGAGCCGTTCGTCGAACACCACTTCGTCGGCCGTCGCCGCGCCGACGAGCACGGTGACGTCGGCGCCCCGTCCGGCGGCCTGCTCCGCGAGCATCGCCGTCGGAGCCATGCCGGTGCCGCCGCCGACTACCAGCAGGTCGTCGTCGGGGACGTCGAAACCCGTGCCGAACGGCCCGCGCATCCCGAGGTGGTCGCCTTCTTCGAGCGCGGACATCGCCTCCGTCGCGTCGCCGACGGCGCGGACGGTGATGCCGTCGCGGTAGGCGAAGCTCATCGGTATCTCGTCGACTCCGTAGACCCAGTACATCCCGAACTCGCCAGCGACTACGTCGAACTCCTCGTCGAAACGCAGCGTGAAGATGCCGTCGCCTTCCTCGACTCGCTCGCGTACACGGAGGCGCCGGGGTCTCACGCTCCCGCCTCCCCGGCTCGTTCGTGAGCGAGTCCGACGGCTTCCCCGTACGTCAGGCCGTGGCGGTCGAGGTAGTCCTCGACGCCGCGGTCGACGCGCTCGAAGACGTCGAGGCCGTCCTTCGCCGCCGTGCCTATCTGGACGGCGCTCGCACCGGCGAGCACGTACTCGACGGCGTCGTCGACGGTGGAGACGCCGCCGACACCGACGACGGGTATCGACAGCGCTTCGTAGAGCTCCCAGACGCAGCGGACGCCGACGGGCTTCAACGCCGAGCCCGACAGGCCGCCGTGCACGTTGCCGAGGATGGGTCGCTGGCTCTCGACGTCGACTGCGAGCGCCGCGAGCGTGTTGACAGCGGTGACCGCGGACGCGCCGCCACGCTCGGCAGCCCTGCCTATCTCGGCGACGTCGGTGACGTTCGGCGTGAGCTTCGTCCAGACCGGGACGTCGGCGGCGTCGACGGCGGCCTCCGTGACCTCCCGGGTCAACACGGGGTCGGCTCCTATGTCGGTGCCGTATCCCTCGGCGTGAGGACACGAGACGTTTAGCTCGAGCGCGTCGGCTACGCTCCCGAATGCGTCGGCGAGCTCCGCGAACTCGTCGGCCGTCGAGCCGTATACCGAGACGACGAGCGGGCCTTCGACGTCGCGGGCTTCGTCGACGTAGTCCACGGACGGGTTCGAGAGGCCGACGGCGTTCAAGGCGTAGCCGTCCTCTGTGTAGACGTTCGGGCCCGGGTGTCCCTCGCGCGGCCTCGGCCCGACGCTCTTGGTGACGACGCCTCCGGCTCCTGCGTCGAGCACGCGGTTGAGGGACGCCGCCGTCGAGCCCAGGACGCCGGACGCGAGCATCGCGGGCGACCGGAGTTCGACGCCGGCTACGTCCACCTCCATCGACGGCTGATTGGACGGGCCGCGGTATATGGACTGCGGTCCCGAGTAAGAGAGGGTAGAAGGAGGAGGTCGCTCGGCTGGCTTTCTACGCGTTACGTCGGGCTACGAGCGCGGTGGCGACGAGCGCAAAGAGCGCGGCGACGGCGGTGAAGCCCGGCAGTCCTTCGCCGCCCGAGTCGTTGCCGTCGCCGGAGTCGCTCTCGTTCTCCTCTATGTCTTCGCGGAGTTCGAGTACCTCCTCGATGTTCTCGTCCGTCTCCTCTATCTGGCCGTCGACTTCGTCGAGGTCCTCGTTGAGATCGTCTATCTCGTCCCTTATGCTGTCCCTCTGGTCCTCGACGTCCTCGTCGTCGGACTCCTCGAGTTCGTCGAGCCGGGTCTCGAGGTCGTCGACGCTCTGCCTCAGCTCGTGTCGCTCCTGCAGCAGGTCGGCGAGCGTCTGGTAGGAGCTGCTGAGGTTCTCGTCCTCGGGGTCGCCGATGACGACGAAGAAGCTGTCGTCGACGGACTCGTTGTCGACGGTGACCTGTTCGGCGTCGGCTTCGACTTCGTCGCCGTCGTACAGCGAGGCGTACAGAATCTGTCTTTCTTCGAGTTCCTCGTCTAGCGTGACCTCGACGTCCTCGTGTTCGCCTTCCTCGATGGTGGCGCCGCCGACGAAGGTGTCGGCCGTGTAGCCGCCTTCTGCGGACTCGGTGTGGATGCCGACGAAGCCGTCGTCGTCTATCGATGCCTCGGCTATCGTGAGGTTGGTTCCCTCGGTCACCTGCGGGTCTGCCTCTACGTCCGGGTCCTGCGCCGCGGCGGGCGCGACGAACAGGAGGGTCGCCGCGAGTACGGCGAGCAGTGCGATGGTCTTGTAGCTCATACCTGGTTACAGGTTTCGAGCACGAGCAATAAGGTTTGCTATATATAACCACGTACGATGGAGGAGACCTAAGAAGACTCTAACTGCGGAGGAAGCTCTCGACGGGCGGACCGACCTTCTCGGGCTCGACGAGGAAGGCGTCGTGACCGTAGTCGCTCTCGATCACGTGGTGCTCGACGTCGACGCCCGCTGACTCGAACGACTTCGCGAGGTCCTCGGCCTGCTCGACCGTGAAGTGCCAGTCGCCCGTGAACGACACGACGAGCGCTTCACCGGAGAACGCCGCGAGCGCGTCGGCGTCGTCGTCGAAGCCCTCCGCGAGGTCGTACTCGTCCATAGCCCGGAGTATGTAGAGGTAGCTGTTGGCGTCGAACCTCTCGACGAACCGCTCGGCCTGGTAGTCGAGGTACGACTCGACGTCGCGGTACGGGAAGAAACGCGACGTCGGGTCGGCGGAGACGTGGGCGTCTTCGCTGGGGTCCTTCCTCGCCGACCGGCGACCGAACCTGTCTTCCATCGAGTGCTTCGAGAGGTACATGATGTGGCCTATCTGGCGCGCGAGAGCGAGGCCGTCGCGCGGTCCGTCGCCGTCGTAGTACCGGCCTCCTTCGTAGCCGGGGTCCGACAGTATAGCGCGGCGTGCGACGGCGTCGAGCGCGAGACACTGGGCGTCGAGCCTCGGCGCCGCGGCGACGGGGACGAGCTTCCGGACGAAGTCGGGGTAGAGCTTAGCCCACTCGAGCACGTTCATGCCTCCGACGCTGCCGCCGACGACGGCGTGGAGGTTGTCGACGCCGATCGTCTCGAGCAGCAGGCGCTGGGCGCGGGTCCAGTCGGTCACGGTGACCGGCGGGTAGTCGGGGCCGTACGGCTCTCCAGTCTCGGGGTTCTCGCTCGCCGGCCCCGTGGTGCCGTAACACGAGCCCGGGACGTTGACGCAGACGACGAACCAGTCGGTGGTGTCGATGGCCTTGCCGCGGCCGACCACGTCGTCCCACCACGCGGCCGCCTGCCCGCTGGTGTCGACGTCGCCGCCCTCGCCTGCGACGTGCTGGCTTCCAGTGAGAGCGTGGCATATCAATACGGCGTCGTCGCCCGTGTACTCGCCGTAGGTCTCGTAAGCGACATCTAGCTCTATAGACTCGCCGCACTCGAACTCGAACTCGCCGAGCGACGCCGTCTCCGACTCCATCACGTAGCCCGGTCTATCGCGCGGTCGACGTCGGCTATCACGTCTTCGACGTCCTCTATGCCGACGCTAAGGCGCACGAGGTCCGGGGTGACGCCGCTCGCGCGCTGTTCCTCCTCCGTGAGCTGCTGGTGCGTGGTGCTCGCGGGATGTATCACGAGGGTCTTGGCGTCGCCGACGTTCGCGAGGAGGCTGGCTATCTCGACTTCGTCGCAGAACCGCCTGCCGGCTTCGTAGCCGCCTTCGAGGCCGAAGGTTATCATGCCGCCGTAGCCGCCGTCGAGGTAGCGCGAGGCGTTTTCGTGTGTCTCGTGTGACTCCAGACCGGGGTAGTTCACCCAGTCGACGTCGGCGTGGCCGTCGAGGTGTTCGGCGACCTCGAGAGCGTTGTCGCAGTGCTGCTGCATGCGGAGCGGCAGGCTCTCGAGCTTCTGCACGGTGTTCCAGGCGTCGAACGGCGCCTGCTGGTTGCATAAGTCACGGAGTCCACGGGTGCGGGCGGCGAACGCGAAAGCGGCGTCTCCGAACGCCTCGCGGAAGTTGATGCCGTGGTAGGCCGGGTTGTCCTCCGTGAGTTCGGGGTAGTCGCCGTCCTCCCACGGGAACGAGCCTCCGTCGACGAGCACGCCGCCTATCGTGGTGCCTGCGCCGTGTATCCACTTCGTCGTCGAGTGCCAGACTACGTCGGCTCCGTGGTCGAGAGGGTTGCAGAGGTACGGCGTAGCGAACGTGTTGTCGACGACGAGCGGCACGTCGTTTTCGTGGGCTATCTCCGCCACGCGTTCGATGTCGACGACGTCGAGCGCGGGGTTGCCGATGGTCTCGAGGTGGACGTACTTGGTGTCGTCGTCGATGGCTTCGCGGTATCCCTCGTAGTCGGTGCTGTCGACGAACTTCGTCTCGATGCCGCGGCGCGGCGCCGTGTGCGTGAGGTATGTGTAGGTTCCGCCGTAGAGCGACGACGACGACACGACGTTGTCGCCGGCGGCGGCGAGCACGAAGGTGGCGAGGTCGAAAGACGCCATGCCGCTCGACGTGGCGATGGCGGCAACGCCGCCTTCGAGCTCCGCGATACGCCGTTCGAGGACGGCGTTCGTCGGGTTCATTATCCGGCTGTATATGTTGCCTAGCTCCTGGAGACCGAAGAGCGAGGCGGCGTGGTCGGGGTCGTCGAATACGTACGACGTCGTCTGGTATATCGGCGGCGCCCTCGCGTTGGTCGTCGGGTCTGGCTCCTGGCCGGCGTGTACGCTGTCGGTCGCGAACCCTCTCTCGTTTCGGTCGTCCGTCATGCGCCTAGCATGCCGTCGTACGGTTATAAAGACCGTGGAACCGGTAATCCCCGCTGGCTCCGACGGCCCGAAACAAACCCCTTAGGCTGGTAGGCCGTCTGCCTCCGGCTACTCGCCGGCGTCATCTATCTCCCGCGCCCGACTCAACAGCTTCTCGGTGACCCTGACGTTGAGTCTCG
>JBKGYY010000080.1:0-6359 GCA_046545855.1 Halobacteriales archaeon
CCGCTGTCGCCGTCGTACGGCCGGGAGACTGCGTACGTCGCCGTCCACGTCTACCACGAGCGCGACCCGAGCGACGTCTTCCGGGACGCGGAACGCGTCTTCCGGCGGTACGACGGCCGGCCGCACTGGGGCAAGATGCACTCGATGCGGGCGCGCGACCTGAGGCCGCTGTATCCGCGGTGGGGGGACTACCTCGACCTCAGGGGCGAGATGGACCCCGACGGAGTCATGCTCAACGACCACTTGCGCTCGGTCTTCGGCGTCGGATGACGGCCGTCCCCGGCCGGTTCACCATCGAAGCTGGTTTGAACGAGCACTCCACACGGTGTGCATGGACTTGAGCGACATCATGGGCTCTCTGCCTTACATGGAGTTCCTCGGCATCGAGGTCGTCGAAGCCGAAGACGGCCGCGGAGTCGTCGAGGTCGAGATGACCGACGAGCTTTCGTCGAACCCCGGGCGTCACGTAGCCCACGGGGCCGTTCCGTATGCTCTCGCGGACACCGCCGGAGGCGCGGCCGTCGTCTCGTTGACCCACGGGCCGTCGCCCACCGTCGACATGCGCATCGACTACCTGAACCCGATGACCGACGACGCACGCGCCGAAGCCGAGGTCGTCCGGATGGGTCGGTCGACAGCCGTCGTCGACGCCACCGTGAGTCAGGGCGACGTCGAGGTGGCGCGGGCGCGCGGCGTCTACAAGGCCGGAACCGTGGAGTCGGGTTCGCCGCACGACTTCTCGGCCGAGGAGTTCGCTGGAGACTGAACCGGGGTCGACACATCCCGGTATCGCCGACCGACCACGCCTGAAGATTTACGTCGGCCGCCGTCAAGCATCTGGCATGGCGTTCGAAAGCTTCGACGTGTCGGGAGACGTGATAGTGACGGGTGGAACCAAGGGCATCGGCAAGGTCACCGCCAGGAAGTTCCTCGAAGCCGGCTGCAACGTCGGCGTCTGCTCGCGCGACCCCGAGAACGTCGACACGGCGGTCGACGAACTCGGCGAACACGGCGACGTCTACGGTGAACCCGTCGACGTCAGGGAGTACGACAACGTCGAGAGCTTCGTGGACAACTTCGCGGCGGAGTTCGACGGCGTCGACGTCCTCGTGAACAACGCCGGCGCTAGCTTCATGGCGGCGTTCGACGGCATCAGCCCGAACGGCTGGGACAGCATCGTCGAGATCAACCTCCGGGGCACGTACAACTGCTGTCACGCAGCCGCCGACCACCTGAAGGACGGAGGCGGCACCGTCGTCAACCTGTCGAGCGTCGCCGGCGTCCAGGGCGCGCCGATGATGAGCCACTACGGCGCCGCGAAAGCAGGCGTCATCAACCTGAC
The DNA here is from genome assembly GCA_046545855.1 of Halobacteriales archaeon. GTDB lineage: Archaea > Halobacteriota > Halobacteria > Halobacteriales > Halorutilaceae > JAQZDA01. The sequence goes on from JBKGYY010000080.1 coordinate 1,343, forward strand.
GTCGTCTCTAGCTTACGAGTGGGCTCCGCACGACGTCCGGGTGAACTGTCTCGCGCCGGGCTTCATCGCGACCAAGGGAGTCGAACAGCAGATGGGGGTTAGCGCCGACGAGATAGAGCGCTCGGAGGTCAAACGCAGGATGGGTGAGCCGGAGGAAGCCGCCGACGTCATCCTGTTCCTCGCTAGCCCGGCTTCGTCTTTCATGGTCGGCGAGACGGTGCAGGCGCGCGGCCTGCCCGACATAATGGAGAAACCCGACGCATGAGCCGACGGCTGCCCGGAGCGTGCCGTCCGCGTGGAGGCGGTGTAACTTGACGGAAGCGGCGTCGCTCGTAGTCGACGCTCTCGAGGAGTACGGCGTCCAGAGGGTGTTCGGCAACCCCGGTACGACGGAGCTACCGCTGATGAACGCCATACCCGGGAGCGACCTGGAGTACACGCTATGCCTGCACGAGGACGTCGCCGTCGGCGCCGCCGCCGGCTACTCGACGACGATGCGCTATCACGACGAGATGCCTCTCGGCTTCGTCAACCTCCACGTCGCACCCGGCATGGCGCACGGCCTCGGCAACCTCCACGGCGCGTATTACAGCGGCTGCCCGCTCGTCGTCACCGCGGGAACGCACTCGCGGGACTTCGAGCACGAGGAACCCATCCTGAAGGGCGACACCGTGAAGATGACGGAGGACTACACGAAGTGGAGCACCGAGGTGCGGCATCCAGACGCCGTAGCCGACGTAATACGCCGGGCAGTGAGGACGGCGCTGTCGCCGCCCACCGGCCCGGTCTTCGTGTCTCTGCCGATGGACGTCCTCCGCGAGGAGGTCGACGACGGCGTCCGACCTCTCGGCGACGTCCCCAGGCCGGGCGCGCCTCCCGAGGAAGCCGTCGAAGACGCCGCCGACGTGCTCGCCGAAGCCAGTCAGCCGGTGCTCGTGCTCGGCGACGAGGTGGCGCGTTCGGACGCCGTCGACGACGCCGTCGCTCTCGCGGAGGCGTCGGGCGCTCGAGTTCACATGGAGATGTTCGCTGGCGAGGCGTCTTACCCGACGCCTCATCCGCAGTGGGTGTCGTTTTTGCCGCCTAAAGGCGGGCTCTCGGCGATGCTTTTGAGCGTCGACTGCGTGGTGTTCGCCGGCTGCTCGACGAACACGACGCTGTGGAAGGAGGACGTCGACGTCGTGGGTGAGGGGACCACGTGCGTAGAGCTGAGCGCCGACGCCGGCGAGATAGGTAAGAACTACTCGTCGGACGTCGCGCTCCAGGGAGACGTCGGCCTGGCTATGTCGAGGCTGGCTGACGCCGTCGAGAGCCGCGTCGACGACGCGACTCTGGAGTCGAGGCTCGACGCCGTCGAGACGGCGAAGAAGACGGTCGAAGCCCAGATAACCTCGATGGACCCCGTCGACGACGACGGCGACATGCCGTCGAAGTACGACCTCGTCGACGCCATGCACGACGTCGCGCCCGACGCGTTCGTCGCCGACGAAGGCGTGACGGCTAAGTTCGCGTTGCTCACGAGGTGGACGTTCGACGAAGGCCGTTACCTCGGTAACAAGGGCGGTGGCCTCGGGTACGGTCTGCCGGCCGCAGTCGGCGCCGCCGTCGCTCACCGCGACGCAGGCGTCGACCGCGAGGTGATGGCTTTCGTCGGAGACGGCTCGTACTTCTACTACCCGCAGTCGATATACACCGCCGTCCGGGAGGACGTCGACCTCTCGGTCGTCGTGCCGAACAACCGGGGCTACCGCATACTCAAGGACAACACCGTCGAGATTTTCGGCGGCGAAGAGGACGACTACACGTTCGTCGGCATGGACCTCCCGGCGGTCTCAGTGGAGGGTTCTGCGCGCGCCTACGGAGCCGAGGCCACGACGGTGACGGAGCGCGACGGCCTACGGGGCGCCCTGCGGTCGACGGTGGAGTCCGACGGCGTGGGCGTCGTCGACGTCCACGTGCCGGACGTCTGAGCCTCCGGGTTGGAACGTCGGGCCGTCGCTCACGAGGCAGCGGTGCGACGTCGTTCAGTCGGAGGGTAGTATCTTCCCGGGGTTTAGGGTGCCGTTGGGATCGAGCGCTCTTTTGACGCGGCGCATGGCTTCGACTCCACCTTCGCCGTGTTCCTTCTGCATGAACTTGCGTTTGCCGACGCCTACGCCGTGCTCCGCCGTCGCAGTGCCACCCATCTCTATCGCGAGTTCGACGACACGTTCGTAGACCTGCTGTCCGAGCAGGTACTCCTCGCTGTCCTCTCCGTCGACGAGCGTGACGTAGTGTACGTTGCCGTCGCCGGCGTGACCGAAACACGGCATCAGCAGGTCGTGCTCGCGCGCGAGGCGTTTTATCTCCTTCATCATCTCGGGATAGCGGCTTATGGGGACGGCGACGTCTCCCGCCTGGACCGGCGTAAGCGAGGGGTCGTACGACCGCACGGCCATCCCGAGGTCGCGGCGTAGCTGCCAGAGCTCGTCCATCTCGTCCTCGTCGCGGACGTCGAACTCCGCGACGTCGTGGGCTTCGAAGACGTCCCGGCAGAACTCTATCTCGCGTTCGACGCCGTGGTTGGCGTGGAACTCGAGGAAGACCATCGGCGTGTCCGGGAGGTCGCTGCCGGCGTAGTCGTTCGCCATCCGGGCGGCGACGTCGTCTATGAGCTCTATCTTGGCGACGTCGACCTCGCTGCGGACGGCGTCGCTGACGGCGTCGGCGGCGTCGTCTATCGAGTCGAACAACGCGCGTCCGCCGCGTATCTCCTGGGGGATGCCCTTGAGCCTGAGGGTCGCGTGGGTGACAACTGCGAGCGTGCCTTCGCTGCCGACGAGGAGGTCGGTGAGGTTGTATCCGCTGGAGGTCTTGACGGCCTGGCTTCCGGTCTGTATGACGGTGCCGTCGGCGAGCACGGCTTCGAGCGCGAGCGTCCAGTCTCCGACCTTGCCGTACTTCACGGTCTGCATCCCTCCGGCGTCCGTGGCTATCATGCCTCCGATGGTGCTTATCGCTCCCGAAGACGGGAGCGGAGGGAAGAACAGGCCGTGTCGTTCGACTGCTTCGTTCACGGCTGTGCCCATTACGCCGGGTTCGACGTCTACCTGGAAGTCGTCGGCGCGTACGTCTGTGACGTCGTCCATCCGCGTGAGGTCGAGGCTGACTCCGTGTTCGACGGGGATGACGTTGCCTTCGAGGCCGGTTCCGGCGGCGTACGGCGTCACGGGCACGCCTCTGTCGTCGCACTCCCGGAGCACGGTGGAGACGTCTTCGGTCGACTCGGGGTAGACGACGGCGTCCGGCGTCACGCCCCGGCCCACGGTCTCGCTCGCCCAGTCGGAGGCGTGGTCCTCGCGTCTGCCTTCGTCGAGGCTGACGTCGCCCCGTATCTCCAGGTCGTCGAGGAAGCCTACGTCGTGCATACGGCGTCGTGGGCCGCCGGGGTCGTAACGGTTTCGCCGGCGATGGTTTCGGCGCTGGTCTCCTCCCTCCGGTGCTCTTCGACTTCTGTCGTGCTGGCGTGGTCGCAAAGCTCGTATCCATAAATAGAGCCAGCCATACACGGCACCAGGCCTAATCCTGTCGTCTGCCACCGGACAGTTATGCTGACGCTAGACGACCTCGTGAAGAAAGACAAGTCCGAGCTAGACCAGCTTTTCCGCGAAGGAGAAGCACCAGAAGAAGACGCCGTCGAAGGAGTGACGCGAGGCGCAGTGCTAGCCGGAGTCGGCCCCTTGCGCGTCGGAGTCGTACGCGAAGCCGTCAACACACCCCTGCTGCCCTGGAAAGGCAAGGTGTTCGACGACCGAACCGGCCGAAACCGAATCGAGGTAGGGCCGGTGAAGACACAGGAGTTCGAGTTCCAGACGCACGTCAGCCCGTCCATCGACGACGGCGAGCCGACCCTCGTCCTCGACTACGACCTGCCAGAGAACCCACCCGGTATCCGGAGCATACACGACGAACTCCGCGAGATAGAGACCGGTCTCTACCTCGGCACCTCGAACCTGCGCGTCGGAGACGACCACAGGTTCCTGCTCTACTTCGCGCTCGAGTCCGCCCCCGGAGAAGCCGGCGACGTCGGACGCACCGTCGAGATAGAGGTAGAATAGATGGCGAGAGCCGACAGCCTGATACCCGACGACCGCGCGGAACTCGACCGACTGTTCGAACGAGGCGACACGCCCGAGATAGACGCGCTCGAAGGCGACACCGTCGGCCGCGTGCTCGCCGGCCGCGGCCTCCTCGGGATAACGCCGCTCCGGCGCGGTGTGAACGGCCCGCACCTCCCGTGGCGCGGCAAACGAGTTCGAGGCACAGAGGGATGCAACAGGTTCGGATACGGTCCGCTCGAACGCGAGGGCTTCGGCTTCAAAATACGTCACGCGCCTTCGCTCGCCGACCCCGAGAAGACCGTCCTTATCTTCGACTACGACGTACCCGACAACCCCGCTCCCGTGCGGAGGATACGCGACGACCTCGTCGAGATAGAGGACGGCCTGTATCTCGGCACCTCGAACCTACGCGTCGGCGACGACTACCGCTTCCTCACGTACTTCACTCTCGAACACCCCGAGTGACGTCTCCGACGACGTCCAACCGAGAGAGATAAACCAACGGGTCGACGGGTCCCAACCGTGAAGATAGGCTGGCTAGACCGCCGGGTGATGTGGCTGTTGCTCGCGCTCTCGTACGTCTACGTCAGCCTCTACAGGCTTTCGACCGCAGTGCTCTCCGAGGACCTCGCGTCGGATTTCGCGGCGACTGCGACCGAGATGGGGTCGCTCCACGCCGTCTTCTTCGCCGTCTACGCACCCCTGCAGTTCGCTGCCGGCGTCCTCGCCGACAGATACGGCCCCCGACGAGTCGTGGCCGCGGGCGCTCTCGTCATGCACGCAGGCGCGCTAGCGTTCTCCGGGTCGAACTCGCTCGAGCTAGCGCTCGCCGGCCGGTTCCTCATGGGAGCGGGAGCCAGCGTGATATTCATATCTACGCTCAGGTTCTGCGCCAACTGGTACGGCCCACGGGAGTT
>JBKGYY010000081.1:0-6296 GCA_046545855.1 Halobacteriales archaeon
TCGCGAACGACCCCGAGCTGCTGTTGCTCGACGAGCCGTTCAGCGCTCTCGACGCTCTCACGAAGATGGAGCTGCAGGACGAATTGATCGAGCTCATGGACAACCTCGACCTCACCGCGGTCTTCGTCACGCACGACGTCGAAGAAGCCGTCTACGTAGGCGACAGAGTCGCAGTCATGGGCTCGGGTGGAGACGGCGTGCGCGCCGAGGTAGACGTCGCAGACGTCGACTCGAGAGACGACGAGGACTTCCCTGGAGCCAAACACAGGCTGCTCGGTCTGCTCGACGGAGAGGTGGACTTGTGACTTCGAGCGACGTCGATCACGACCTCGAGAGAGCGCGGGAAGAACTCGAAGCCACGATGGGGCCCGGCTGGAGCGACCCGAGCGACAAAGCCAGGTCCGTCGGCCTGACTCGCAGGGAGTTCATGGAGGAGACGGGCCTGAAGTCACTTGGCGCTGCCGGAGTCGCGGGAACCGCCGGACTCGCCGGACTCGCCGGCTGTCTCGACGACGAAGACGGAGACGACGGGGAGTCAGACGACGACGCGCTCGACGTTGGCTACATACCTATCACGGACGCCAGCCCCTTGCTCGCGGCGTACGCGAACGGCCACTGGGACGACCACGACGTAGACGTAAACGAACCCACGATGTTCAGGGGATGGGACGACCTAGCCGAGTCGTTCTTCGGCGGCGACCTAGACATCGCTCACTTCCTGATGCCGATGACCGTGTGGATGAAGTTCGACCTCCAGGAGGACGTCAAGGTCGTCGCCTGGGACCACACCGACGGAAGCGCGATGACCGTGCACGAAGGCGTGGACGACTGGGAAGACCTCGGCGGAGGACGCGTCGCCGTACCGTTCTGGTACAGCATCCACAACATCGTGCTCCAGATGGCGTTAGACGAAGTCGGCTTGACTCCGCGCATCGACACGACCGACGTCGCCGACGACGAGGTTTCGCTCGTAGTGATGCCGCCGCCGGACATGCCGGCCGCGCTCAGCGAACGCAACATAGACGGTTACATCGTCGCCGAGCCCTTCAACGCCGCCGGCGAACTCGACGCAGGAGGCCGGATACTCAGATTCACCGGCGACATATGGAGGCGGCACGCGTGCTGCGTCGTCACCATGAGGGAGAGCGCCGTCGAAAGCCAGCCCGGTTGGACCGAAGACGTGCTATCCGGCGTCGTCGACGCACAGCGCTGGATACGTCGCAACCGGACGGAGGCCGCGGGACTGCTCGCCGAGGAAGGCTCGGGCCTTCTCCCGCAACCCCGGGAGGTCGTAGAGCGCGCGCTAACCCACTACGACGAAGACGAGTACCACGACTCGGGCGCGATAACCCACCCGGACTGGGATCTCGAGCGCATCGACTTCTACCCTTATCCGTATCCCTCGTACACGGAGGAGCTAGTTAGACGGATGAGAGCGACGAAGGTCGAGGGCGACGCCGAGTTCCTCGGCGACCTGGAACCCGAGGGAGCGGCAGACGACCTCGTTGCGTACGAGCCCGTGCGTAACGCGCTAGAGGCAGCGGGAGGACCGAACGAGTTCGAAGTGGAGGAGGAAGATGGCTACGAGAGAACAGAGACGATCGAGTTCTGAGCGCCTGAGGGACCTGTCGGCCGAGGACGGCCGGGGCCTGCTGCCTTTCGCAGGCGTAGCCGTCGGCCTCGCCGTCTGGTGGCTCGTCACGTATCTCTCGACCGGCGTGCTAGCGAACTTTGCGCCGTCTAACTCTTTCGCGACTCTCGCCGACCTGCTCGTGACGCCGGAGTTCTACTTCGAAGACGTCGGAGCCAGTCTAGTGCGGTTCGGCGGCGCGTTCGTGCTCTCGGTTGCCGTCGGACTCCCCGTCGGAGTCGCGCTCGGCTACTTCGACGTCGCCGACAGGCTTTCCTCCGTGACCTTCCAGTTCCTCCGGATGGTTTCGCCGGTGGCGTGGTTCCCCGTCGCCCTACTGGTGTTCGAGTCCGGCGGACACGCGGCACCGATATTCATCATGTTCATGGGTGGAGTCTGGCCGTTGATGTACAACACGGCTCACGGCATACACACCATCGACACCGACTGGCTCCGGGTCGCGTTCAGCCTCGGCGGCGACAACCGCCGCGTGATACGCCACGTCGTATTGCCGGGCGTCGTCCCCGACGTACTCTCGGGCCTCCGGCTCTCGATAGGCTGGATGTGGATACTGCTCGTGCCCGCCGAGCTGCTCGGAGTCAACAGCGGCCTCGGCTACACGGTTCTCGACGCCCGGTACCAGTTCGACTACGCCGTCATTCCCGCCGTGATGCTCGTGATCGGCTTCATCGGCTACTGGCTCGACTGGTCGGTACGCAGGCTCCAGGCGCGGTGGAGCTGGGATTGAAAAGTCACCTGAACCTCTTGAAGTCGAGGTCCAGGGAAGACAGATCTAGGACGGCGGCGTAGCCTACGTCGGGCTGTATGTTCATCGCGCGCTGGTAGTCGGTCTGGCTCTGCCACGCGCCGGTGTTCACGGTGCGGACGCCGCGGTAGACGTCAGCGCCGACGGTGTGCGTGTGACCCGTGTGGAGGACGTCGGGTATCTCGTCGATAGCGAGGTAGTCCTGTCTCTCGGGAGCGAGACGCACGCGGCCCCACATCGGCGCGAGATGTCGTTTCCGAAGCATGTGACGCATCGCGGTCTCCGGTGACTCTATCGAGACGTCCGGCAGCAACTCGGCGAACGGGTTGAGGCTGACGCCGTGGTACATGAGGACGTCGACGCCCTCTATCGACACCGTCGAAGGGTTGCCGGTGAACCTAACGTGGGAGTCGAAGGGCTTCTGGAACTCCTCGGGGAGCGCCGGCTGGGGTTCCGCGAGCCTCACGGTGTCGTGGTTCCCCGTGATTGCGACTATCTCGACGTCGTCGGGTAGCTCGCGGAAGCGCTCGGCGCACTCCTCGTACTGGCTGTAGAGGTCGGCGGTCACGAGTTCGTCGTCCTGACCCGGGTATATGCCGACTCCCTCGACCAGGTCGCCTCCGACGAGGACGTACTCGACGGAGTCGCGGTCGCGGAGCCACGACGTGAAGTCGCTCCAGAGGTCCTCGACGAACGTGTCGCTGCCGACGTGGACGTCGCTGACGAGCACGGCTTCTACGTCGCGGTCGGCGGTCGAGGGCTCGTTGTCACGAGGGACGTCGGGCAGGTAGACTTCGTCGGCGTAGACGACTCCTCCGTCTGACGACGCCCGGCCTTCGACGCCTATCACCTCGTCCCGGACGAGCGAGTCCGCGACACCTACGTCGTCTCCCGATAGCACGACGTTTATCGAGCCAGTGGGGTCCTCTAGCTCGACGAGCCTGTTGTCAGACCTGGTGCGCCGGACGTCGCCGACGAGACCCACGAGAGACGTCGCGCGGCCTCCCGTAACCGACGCGACGGTTCGCGGCGACAGCCTGCCGTCGAGGACGTCGCGAAGCACGCGGTAACGCGACCGGAAAAGGTCGACGAAGTCGTCTAGCTCTCCCGTGCAAGTCGACCTACCGGTGACGTCTCCACGTACCTCGGGTTCGCGGGGCTGTCGGTCACCTGTGGTTCGAGACTTCAGACGTCCCGTCGACTTAGACTGGCCTCCACGGGTCTTGTCAGACGGAGCTACGGCGTCGTCGGACCCGGCTTCGACGTCGTCCTCCGCGGCGGTGTCTCCGCGGCGTTCTCCGTCCGACCGGGCGCGTGAGTCGATTCCGATGTCCTCGCGCGTGAGCACGGCGGATTCGACGGCTTCGTCCGCGAGGCTCGCGAGCAGAGCGTCGGCGTCGGGCATACGGCTCAGCGCCTCGACAGCCTCTCTCGTAGCGTTGTATCCCTCCGCGGTCAGGCGTTCCACGACCTCGGAGGGTTCGAGCCCCGCCATCTACTTCGGTTGCGGGCGCCCGCCTATTATGTCTGGCTACCGGCGACGACGCTACCGCTAACATCCGGAGTCGCACGATAACACCCGTGCGATGACGGTCGCCTGAAACTCGAAACGGATGGTCAGAGGTATAGGCCACCGGGTGTTATGGGGTTGTAGATGTCGGACTCAGATGGACTCATGGAGGAGATAAGGGAGCTGCGCGAGGACCCCACCGTGGTCTTCCTCTTCGACGTCACGGTCTCGATCATGATCGTCGTCGGCATCGGTCTCGTGCTCTACGGAGTCAGCGGTATCTGGCCTCCGATGGTCGCCATCGAGAGCGGGAGCATGGAGCCCAACATAAACACCGGTGACCTCGTCTTCGTAGTCAGTACGTCGAACTTCGTGCCCGACGACGTGGACTCGCGCCACGGCGTCGTGACGCACGAGGTCGGCTCTAGCGAGGGCTACGAGAAGTTCGGTGACTACGGCGACACGATTGTCTTCAGGCCGGATGGAAGCGACCAACGTACGCCGATCATACACAGGGCGATGTACTACGTCGAGGAGGGCGACACGTGGGAGGACACCGAGGGAGAGGAACATACCGCGGAGCGCGACGGCTTCGTGACGAGGGGGGACGCTAACTCGGAGTTCGATCAACAGCAGGGGTTGAGCGGCGTCGTCGACCCAGACTGGGTCCAGGGCAAGGCTATGTACCGGATTCCGAAGGTCGGCAGCATCCGGCTGCTTTTCCCGATCTAGGCTCCGCTACCTGTATGTTATCGCACAGGATTGTTCGTCGTTTCAGCGTTCGTCCTTCAGGGTAGCCTGGGCGGACGTCTCGACTTCGACGGACGACAGACGCGAGTCCTCCTCGAGTATGACGTCGCGTGTCTCGTCTAGCGGCACGCTGAGGCTTATCTCTCTCGTGCGGCCGTACCGGCCTTTGCTGATGACGACGCTGTTGACTATGCCGAGCATGTCGAGTTCGTCGATGAGGTCGGTGACCCGGCGCTGCGTCAGGTGGTCCATCGACGTCTCGCGGCAGACTCCCTTGTACGTGTTGTACACTTCGCCCGTCGTCATCTTGTCGCTGTGGTCCTCCGCGAACCGTATTATGCTGTACAGCACGGCCTTGGACTGAGAGGGAAGCGTGCGCACTACCTCGACGACCCTGTTGAGTTCGATTCGTTCCTGGGCCTCCCTGACGTCGTCCTCTGTGACTCGCTCGCGTTTGTCTCTCTCGGCGACCTCTCCCGCCGTCCTCAGGAGGTCTAGCGCCCGGCGTGCGTCGCCGTGGTCCTGCGCGGCGAACGCTGCACACAGTGGTATGACGCCGTTGGCGAGGACGTCTTTTTGGAAAGCCATCTCGGCGCGCTGTCTGAGTATGTCGCCCAGCTGGTCGGCGTCGTACGGCGGGAAGACTATCTCTTCTTCACCGAGGCTCGACTTGACCCTTGGGTCGAGCATGTCGGTGAACTGTACGTCGTTGCTGATGCCGATGATGCTGACGCGCGCGTTCTCGAGGTTGCCGTTGATGCGCGAGAGGTTGTAGAGGGTGTCGTCTCCGGATTTCTCGACGAGTTTGTCTATCTCGTCGAGCATTATGACTACGACGCGTTCCTTGCGGTCGACTGCGTCGAAGAACGTGTCGTAGACTCGGTCCGTCGGCCAGCCGGTCATTGGTACGTCCTCGCGGCCGAAGTCGTGTGCGAGGTTCGCGAGCACGCGGTACTGTGTGTCGACGACCTCGCAGTTGATGTAGTGTACCTCGCACGGTACCTCGAAGCCTTCGCTCACGCTCTGGAGTTCTTTGCTGACGAGTCGGGCGCTCGCGGTCTTTCCGGTGCCGGTCTTGCCGTATATCAGGATGTTCGACGGCGTGTCGCCGCGGAGAGCCGACACGAGCACGGTGGCTATCTCTTCGATCTGGCTCTCCCGGTGCGGTAGCTCTTCCGGGGTGAACGACGGCCTCAGCACCTCCTTGCTGTCGAATATCGGGTCGACGTCGAGGAGGTCGTCGAATATGCGCGAGGTCCCGCCTTCGGTTTCTCGTGATATGTCGACGTACTCTCTTCCTGTGTTTCCTTCCATGTTTGTCGCGTTCGGCCTCCGTCGTTACGGCGCGCGCGGCGGCGGTGCCGCGCTCGAGACGGAAGCCACGTTCCAGACGCCGTTTAGAGCGTTCGTGACCCCCGCCTTGTATCCAGACGAAACTAAGGTCGCTCCATAATATATCTATCGGACGGATTCCCGGAGCCGGACTAAAGTTCGTTTAAGAAGGGGATAGAAACTACCAGACGTCGTCGGGGAGATAGAAATACTATACTTCTACGGGGAATACGACCCGATACGTAAACCCACCTCATTAAGGGGTGTGCCCCTACCCCTTGGTTTCGACTGGAAACCGGTGTCCGGGT
>JBKGYY010000082.1:0-6236 GCA_046545855.1 Halobacteriales archaeon
ACAATGCACTATGCCCGAGGTCACCGGAGCCTAAGGAGTCTGCCGGACCGCCGGGGTGCTCGGGGACGCTGGTGGAGTTTGAAACGACTGGTTGGCTCAGGCTCCGGTCTTGCTCACCTGGTACCACTCGCCCTCCCAGGTCAGGTAGTACTCCATCAACGACTTCACGGTGAGTGCTCCGTGACCCAGGTAGACGAGCGGGAGGAGCACTACGGTCCAGTAGGGTCGGCCTATCCTGCCGTCGCGAGCGTCTTTCGCCCACACGGCAGCGACGACCAGCCACGCGGCCCCGAACGGTATGGCGAACGCCGCCCACGAGCCGTGTGAGACGAGCGCCGCAACCTGAGCCAGGCCGACGAGAAGCAAGGCTCCGCCGACTATCGCGCCCGACGCCCTGCTTACCGCGCCCACTTCCCGGGGCTCTATGTTGCCTTCGAGCGCCTCCGTCAACCTGGCGTTGAACACCTGCACGTGGCCTATACGCCACCTCTTCCTCTGCCCCCACAGGTCCTTCAGGCTGTGCGGGGCCTCCATAGTGTTCGTGGTCGCGCGGTCTTGTCGGACGTCCAGCCCGGCCCGGTAGCACGAGTGCGCGAACTCGAGGTCCTCCGTCAGCCTGTCGCGGTAGCCTCCGACCTCCTCGAACGCCTCGCGCTTGAAAGCCGTCGACGCGCTCAGGCAGTTCGTGAAGCCGACTAGCTCGCCGAACGCGTAACCCATGTGGACGGCGAGGCGCTCGCAGTACGCGAGCGTCTCGACGGCTCCCGTCGCCCTCGGCACTCTGCGGCCCTGGAAGACGTCTGCACCGTCTAGCAACGCGCCCATCGCTATCGACAGGAACTCGGGGGAGACGCGTTCGTCGGCGTCGAAGACGGCGTAGTAGTCCGAGTCCGTCTCCTCGACCACGTGGTTCACGGCCTTGCCCTTCGAGCCGGGGTCGGCGTTCACGTGGACCTCGACCTCCGGGTGGCGTCGTGATAGCTCCTCGGCGGCGGCCTGTGTCTCCGGGTCGTCTGGTTCGGTGGCTACGGCTATCGAGACGTCTTCGTAGTCGCTCTCTACGAGGCTCTCAACGGCTATGTCCACGACCTCGGCGTCGCGGTACGCGGGAACGACTGCGGTTATCTCTGGCCCCCGGTTGACGCGCGCGTGGTCGACGCCGCTCCAGACGTCCTTGAGAACCACGATGCCCGTGACACCTATGATGAGCGTGAGAACTACGACGGAGACCGAGCCCTCGAAAACCACGAGCGGCCGCGACAGCCAGTCGAGAGTGAAGACCCAGACGTCGGGGCCTGTCACGGCGCCCAGGACGACGAGCAAACCTATTCCGCCGGCCGAAGCTAGCTTCTCGGCTGCTCTCAAACCCAGGCTTACCATGTAATTAGCAGGTATCTCTCACGTAATCAAGTTTGCGCAAGACGTCTGACACATCCTTCGACGCCGGGATTACATCCGAGGGTATAAGTTAGACGGAACCTCGAAGCCATCCATGGAGACTAAGTTCGGCACCGCCCGTCGGCTGCTGACCAACAAGAGCCTGCCGGGGATGGCGGGCAAGGCCGCGCTCTATCTCACGACTTACCTAACGATACAGACGTCGTACGGAGACGACCTGCTGTACGAGAGAGCCGTCGACGACGTCAGGAGCCGGATGCAGGAGGAAGAAGACCTCGAGGACGTCCTCGACACCGTACACGAGGTCGAACCTGGCGCGCCGTTCTCGGTCGACATCAGCCAGAACCGAGAGGAGATACGCGCGCTCGCCGAACTCGTCGCCGAACAAGAGCCCAGGAACGTGCTCGAGATAGGCACGCTACGCGGAGGCACGTTCTACGTCTGGAGCCGTTATCTGGACTCCGCAGAACACCTCGTCAGCCTCGACCTACCTGGAAGGGACCTCAAGCGGAGACGGGACGACATGCTTGAGGAGTTCGCGCCGTCGAAACAGGTGGACGTCGTCCGAGGTAACTCACACGACGAAGACGTCTACCGGGAGGTAGCCGACGTCTTCGACGTCGACGTGGCCGAAAACGGGGACGCCGACGCCGAATCCACCGGCGTCGACTTCCTGTTCGTAGACGGAGACCACAGCTACGAAGGCGTAAAACAGGACTTCGAGGACTACAGCCGGCTCGTGAACGACGGAGGAGTCGTGGCGTTCCACGACATCGTCCCGCACGCCGACTCCTGGAGCGAGTGCAGAAGGAGGCTGAAGCAACACGACGACCTCGAGGAACGACACGTCGGAGTCGGCCACCCCGAATGGGACGTCGCGGGCTACTGGGACGAGATATCCGGCTCGTACGAGACCGAGGAGATAGTCGCACATCCCGCCCAGGCGGGGAAGGGCATCGGAGTCGTCTACCTGTAGACGGCGTTTTGCCTGCTTTTCTGCTCCGAGTCAACCGTTTCCGCGTCGACGGATACCGGAAAAACTACTTTGGCTTTGCTTCTATTCAGGTCCGATGGCCTTCAGCGACTGGGCTCGCGTGTCCGCGCGGAAGGTGTCGCGCAACGGATTCGAAGGCGTGCGCGACGTCCTGCACGACCTGTACGCTGGCGTCTGGTGGTTCGCGTACCCCGTGACGCGCGGCACGAACTTCTACGAACACGACTGGGACGTACTCGTTATACTCGACGCCTGCCGCGTCGACCTCCTGCGGTCGGTGGCGGACGAGTACGACTTCATCGGTTCGCCGGATGACGTAGACCGGGTAACATCGGTAGGCAGCATGTCGAAGGAGTGGATGGCTAAGACGTTCACCGCCGACTACGCCGACGAGATGGCGGAGACGGCGTACGTCACCGCGAACGTGTTCTCGGACCGCATGCTAGACGCCGACGACTTCCAGGTGCTCGACGAAGTCTGGAGGTACGCCTGGGACGAACGAAACGACACGGTTCCCCCGCGACCGGTCACCGACCGCGCCCTGCGGGTGGCGAGACAGCACGATCCATCGCGCCTGATAGTCCACTACGTCCAGCCCCATCACCCGTTCATCGAGCTAGACGGCTTCGAGGCCCGGCCGTTCGGACGCGACGTACCCGACACCGTCGTAGATGCTCTCCGAAAAGGCAAGATAGACCGTGAGCGCTACATGCAGGCGTACCGCGACAACCTGCGGCTCGCTCTCGAAGACGTCGAAATCCTGCTCTCTAACCTCGACGGCGAGGTCGCGATAACCGCGGACCACGGCGACGCTCTCGGCGAATGGGGGGTGTACGACCACCCCGTGGGCTTCCAGCATCCCTCGGTCAAGACCGTGCCGTGGGTAGAAACCGAGGCCGACGCCGAAGCAGACTACGAACCCGGACGCCACCGGGAGGACGAAGCCGACGACGCACGAGTCAGCGAACGCCTCCAGGCTCTCGGCTACGTAGGATAGCTACAGCGAGTTGTCCAGGCGCTCGGCCGCTAATGGAACCACGAGTATCCACGCTGCACCAACCGCCGACACGATGGCGACCGCTACACCGTCGTCGACCGGCACCGCGGTGGCGACGCCGGACAGAGTTACGGCGGTAGCCAAGGCGAGCGCGACGACGAGGCTCCGCCGGGGGCGGGCGGCGACGAGTCGCTCGCGGGCGAACCACCAGGTGACGGCTGCCGCCGACGTCGCGCCGAGCGTTAGGCCGACGTAGTCGGGCGAACCGACGAGGACGCCGGCGACGCCGACGGCGAACGCGAAGCCGAAGAGATCCAGCGCTCCCCGGGCGAACGCGTGAGCCAGCCAGACGAAGACGACGCCCACCGCGAAGCCAAGGAGCACGTCGCCGGGGTAGTGCACGCCTATCGCGACACGGGAGAATCCCACCACTGCGGCGAGAACTCCGGCCAGCGCGAGCCTCCGGCGGAACGTCGCACGCCGGCCGTGGAGCGCGAGCAATCCGAAGACGACGGTGGCTCCGAGAGCGTGTCCGCTCGGCGTCGAGAAACCGGTTTCGGCGGCCGCCGCCGCGGTGTCCGGCCTCGCCGTCTTCAGGACGCCCTTGAGGCTCACGGTGAGCGCGTGGGCGCAGAACGAGCCCGAGAGCACGACGGCGCCCGCACGCCTTCTCCGGCCGTCCACAGCGAGATAGAAGGCGAACGCTAGGAAGCCTAGCACCACGCCGTCGCCCAGGTGAGTCGCCACCTCGAATGCGGCGACGGCGCCGTCTGGCAACGTCCCGCGGACGGCTTCCACGCTGCTTTCCTCGAAGAGCACGTCGAGTGCTTCGGGTCGCACTTCCTTGACGTCCGCGGTATACGACGCGCGCCGGCGGACACCACCAGCTATTTGGCCGTCGTGTCCTGTATCCCCGTCATGGAAGACGAGTTTCCGGCGTACGTCGACGTCGACTACTCGCTCGGCGAAGGCGAGTCGCCCGACGACTACCCTTCTCTCGAGGACAAGATCCATCGAGCGGTGGACGTCACGGCGACGGCGCTCGAGGAGTACCGGAACCCCGCGGTGATGTGGACGGGGGGCAAGGACTCGACGCTGACGCTATACTTCGTGCTCGAAGTCGCAGACGAGTACGGCTTCGACCTACCGCCCGCCGTTTTCATCGACCACTACCAGCACTTCCCCGAGCTACTCGACTTCGTCGAGCGATGGGCGGAGCGCTGGAACCTGGACGTGGTCTACGCCAGGAACGAAGACGTGGGACGCTACGTGGAGCGAAACGACCTCGAACCCGGTGACGACGTACCCGTCGACGCCCTCGACGACCACAACCGACACCACGTGCGCGAGATACTCGAGTACGAGCAAGACACGTTCCCGTTCCTCCTCGACACCTACGTCGGCAATCACCTCCTGAAGACCGTCGCTCTAAACGACGCAATCGAGCGACTCGAGATAGACGGCATAGTCTCCGGCGTTCGCTGGGACGAGCAGGAGGCGCGCGCCGACGAGACGTTCTTCAGCCCGCGTCACGACCCCGACGTCTACCCGCCGCACGACCGCGTCCACCCGATACTCCAGTTCCGCGAGCGCGACGTCTGGGACGCCTTCTGGAGCTACGTCGTACCCGACTCCGTCGAAGGCTACCCGGAGGGATACGTGCCGGCGGACTCCGACGACCTACCCGACGGCGTCGAGCGAGAAGACGTCCCGGTGTCGCCCAAGTACTTCGAGGGTTTCAGGTCGCTCGGTAGCGAGGTGTCTACGGAGAGGAGCGCCGACGAACCCGCTTGGCTCCAGGACCTCGAGCGGACGACGGAGCGCGCCGGCCGGGCGCAGGACAAGGAAGACCTGATGGAACGTCTGCGAGACCTCGGCTACATGTAGCGGGTCTTCCCCTCGCCTTCGGGCCCGTCTTCCGCAACGGATATACGCCGACCGACGAGATACACGCTATGGGACTGTTCGACAGGCTCGGAGGCGGCGGTCCGCGCGCGGCGTTCGTCGGCGTCGACGGTGTGCCGTTCGAGCTAGTGGACGACCACCCCGAGGTCTTCGAGAACCTCCACGAAATCGCGGAACACGGTGCAGGAGGCCGCATAACGAGCATAGTGCCGCCGGAGTCGAGCGCCTGCTGGCCCGCGCTGTCGACCGGCAGGAACCCCGGCGCAACGGGCGTCTACGGCTTCCAGGACCGCGAGAGCGGGAGCTACGATACGTACGTCCCGCTCTCCCACCACGTCCGCGCCGAACGCGTCTGGCACCGCGTCGAAGCCGACGGACGCGACGCCACCGTGCTAAACGTACCAGTGACGTTCCCGCCGAGCGACGACGTACAGCGCATGGTCTCCGGCTTCCTGTCGCCGTCCGTCGAGGCCGCCGCCAGCGACGACGACGTGCTCGCGGTCCTCGAGGACAACGGCTACCGCGTCGACGTAGACGCCAGCCTCGGACACGACGACGACAAGTCGGAGTTCATCGACGACGCACACGAAGTCGTCGACGCCCGCCAGCGCGTCTTCCGTCACTACGTCGAAGCCGACGACTGGGACCTGTTCTTCGGCGTGTTCATGACGAGCGACCGCGTCAACCACTTCCTTTACGGCGACTACGTCGACGACGGCGAATACCAAGACGACTTCCTCGAGTTCTACGACAAGCTCGACGGCTACATCGGAGAGCTACGCGACGCGCTCGCCGACGACGTGCCTCTCGTCGTCGCCAGCGACCACGGCTTCACCAAGCTCGAACACGAAGCCAACTGCAACGAGTACCTCAGGCGGAACGACTGGCTATGCTACGACGTCGACGGCGGAGAAGACGGCGCGAGAGACGACGGCGACGACG
>JBKGYY010000083.1:0-6230 GCA_046545855.1 Halobacteriales archaeon
AGCTGGTACTTGACGTCCTCGTCCTTGAGTTCCGCTATGATGCGTTCGACGAGCACCTCGTCCGGCGAGTGGAGGCCTGCGACGCGGTCCTCGAGGTCCTCGTAGCTCTCGAACCGCTGTAGCTCGCGTTCCTCTATGATCGTGTTCCGTATCTTCTCGCCGATTCCGGGCAGCAGGTCTAGCTGGTGCATCCGGATGGTGACGCTGTCGGCGTCGTTGTAGAAGTCGACGAAACGGCGTTCGTCGTCCGCCACGACGTCCTCGACGGCGTACTCTAGCTCCTTCCGCGCGCCCTGCGTTAGGTCGTCGTACTCTATCCTGCGTTTGACGCGCTCGACCTCCTCGCGCTCGCCCTCGCCGACGTAGACGTAGTCACCTATCTTGACGCGCGCTTCCTCGCGGGGCACGACCTCGAGCAACGTGAAGTTGGTCCGGCCGAGGCCCTGGAGCAACGGTTCGTCGCTCGCGCGGTCCTGGCTTCTGCCGTCGGGCATGTAGTCGAGGACGTAGACGTAGTCCTCCCTCTCGGCGTCGGAGTTGTCGTTTTCCATCGTGGCGGCCTCCTTGGACTACCTATACTTCGCCACGGTATTTAGTATCTCGTCCAGTTCCCCGGTGTCGACTGAGTAGCGTTCCTTGGCGTATATCGAACGTAGCTCGTCCCTGTTGCGGGGCAGGAGGTCGGCTATCTTGTGGGCGACGAAGTCGTCGACTGCCTCGAACTCCAGTAGCTCCTCGACGAGCTCGCGGGAGTCGTCGGCGGAGAGGAAGCCGAACTCGTTGGCGTGGTCTATCGAGCGACGCAGCTCGAACGCCATCTCTCGGTCGTCGTCCGAGCGACTTTCGGCTATCTCGTTGAGCGTCTCCTTGACTTCGGCGACGGTTACGTACTCCTCGTCGAGCTTGTCTTTTACTATCATTCCTCTGGAACGAGGTGGTGTGGCCTGACGACGACGGACTTGTTGCTGTCGCCGTCGTGTATCTCTACCACGTACGCGCGCCCCTGTCGGCCTTCGACCGTGCCCGTTAGGCCGTGGAAACGCGGGTGCGGTCGTCCCTCGGGCACGCTCGGGTCGATGCGGAGGTGCACGACGTCGCCTTCGTCGAACTCCCGGACGGCGGCGCTCGGCGGGCTCGTTCCCTGTCCCCTCGCGGGGTTGCTGAGCTTGTTCCGGGTGTTCTTGTTCTGTCCCTTGGAGTTCGGCATGGTCGACGGTGGCCTGCGCCGGACATAAGGCTTTTTGTTGCAGGCGTAAGCGGCCAAGCCAAAACTATTTACAGGCAACCTACTACCGACCGAACGAAGGCGTTCTAAAGTGACGTGGGAAGCCAGCTCGAACGGAGACGACCCGGACGGAGACAGCCGGAGGTGAAGAAGTGGAATTGATAGCTGTCACGGGCGTCGCGCTCGTAGCCGGCTTCCTGATGGCGTGGACCATCGGAGCAAACTCGAACTCGCCGCCGTTCGCGCCCGCAGTCGGCGCCAACGCGATACCCGTGATGCGCGCCGCGTTGTTCGTCGGCATCTTCGGCTTCCTCGGCGCCGTGCTACAGGGAGGCAGCATCTCGGACACCGTAGGCAACGACCTCGTTGCAGGTGTCTCCATCACGCCTCTCGCGGCGGCTTCCGCCCTCCTGACGGCGTCGACGTTGATAGTCGTGGGAAACAGGAGAGGCTATCCCATCCCGGCGGCGTTCTCGGTCACAGGCGCAGTCGTCGGCGTTGGAATGGCGCTCGGCGGCGACCCAGCCTACGGGACCTACCGCGACATAGGTTTGTTCTGGCTCTCGATACCCGTCTTCGCTAGCTTGATAGGCTTCGCTACCGCCGTCGTGCTCCGGAGGGACGACGTGCCGGAGTCGGTCGCCGTGCCGCTCCTCGCTGGCTTCGTCGGAGCCGCCGTCGCGAACATGCGGTTCGAGTTCGTGCCGAGCGAAGAGGGAATGGGTTCGACGGCGAGCTACGTCTCCGACCTCGTGGCCGAGGCGGGCGGAGGAGTGCCGTCCCTCGCGGGGTACGACGCCGTCGCGGCCTCGGTGTCGGTCTTCTTCGGCTTGGTGTTCTTCGTGGCGATGAGGGCGGCCGTCGAGCGTTCGCTCGAGGACGGCGTCCAGAACTTCCTCGTCCTCCTGGGGGCGCTCGTCGTGTTCTCGGCGGGTGGGTCACAGGTGGGTCTGGCGACGGGCCCGCTGGAGAGGGTGTTCGCCGACGAACTCGGGCTGTCGAAAATATACCTGCTGTTTTTCGGTGCGAGCGCCTTGCTCGTCGGCGCCTGGATGGGTGCGCCCCGTGTCGTCCAGGCGGTCAGCAGGGAGTACAGTCAGCTTGGTATCAGGCGGTCGATTTCGGCGCTGGTTCCCTCGTTCCTCGTCACGCAGGCAGCTATAACGCTGGGGCTGCCGATCTCCGCCAACCAGATCGTCATCTCGAGCATAGTCGGCAGCGGTCTGGTCGAGGGCTCCGCGGGGGTGTCTCGTTCGAAGATAGGTTACACCGTCGTCGTCTGGCTGGTCGTGATGGTCACGGCGGCTTTCGTGGGCTACGGGCTGTACTCGGCTCTCTCGGCCGTCACGGGCGTGACGTAACGTCGACGGGTTCGGAGGCAGGCTCTTTATACCCCGTCGAGCGCGCCTCGTTTTAGCTCGCGGGTTTTCTCCTCCACGTGGTCTGTGCCACGTCCGCGGTCGAGGCCGTCGACGAAGACGCTGCCGGCGACGACGCCGTCTGCGCCTCCTTCGACTATCTCGCGCGCCTGCGCCTCCCGGGAGACGCCGAAGCCCACTATCCTCGGTACAGGTACGTCGTCGAGGCCCTCGAGCACCTCGTAGGTCTCCCGGGAGACGTCGTCTCTCGCGCCCGTCGTCCCGAGTCTCGCCTGGACGTAGAGGAAGCCGCTCACGCGGTCGAGTATGCGTTCGAGACGTTCGTCCGTGGTCGTCGGCGCGACTATGAAGACTAGGTCGACGTCGTTTCTCCGGCACGCGCGGTGGAGTTCGTCGGCTTCCTCGACCGGCAGGTCGGGTACGATGATGCCTTCTACGCCGACTTCGCTGGCGTCTTCGACGAAGGTTTCGACGCCTCGTTTCAACAGAAGGTTGTAGTACGTCATGCAGACGAGCGGTACGTCTGCGTCGGTGTCCGCGAGCAGGTCGAAGTAGAGGTCGGGTGTCATGCCATTGTCGAGCGACCGGGTGATGGCGTTCTGTATCGTGGGGCCGTCGGCTATCGGCTCGCTGAACGGCAGGCCGACCTCGACGACGTCGGCGCCGCCTCTCTCGAAGGCGTCTATGATGTCGGGTACGTCGTCGGGCTCGGGGTGTCCCGCGGTGAAGTACGTTACGAGCGCGGGTTCGTCGGGTAGCTCTATCATCTACCGCCCTCCGCGTTGACGTCCTCCGTCTCCGTCATCACGGTGTCGAGGTCCTTGTCTCCGCGGCCCGAGAGGTTGACGACCACGACGTCGCCGAGGTCTTCTTCGCCGAGAAGGGCTACGGCGTGCGCGGACTCGAGGGCCGGGATGATGCCTTCCTCTCGGGAGAGCCGGTGGAACGCCGCGAGCGCTTCGTCGTCGTCGGCGGTCCTCGGCTGGACGCGTCCTCTCTCGACGAGCGCCGCTAGCTCGGGGCCTACGCCGCTGTAGTCGAGTCCGGCGCTCACCGAGTGGCTCTCGAGTATCTGTCCGTGTTCGTCCTGGAGAAGCCGCGTGTGGGCTCCGTGGAGCACGCCTGGCTCTCCCTCGTTGAGCGACGCCGAGTGATGGGCTCTTCCGCCCTCGATGCCGGCGCCGCTGCCACCGGCTTCGACGGCGTAGAGGTCGACGTCGGTGTCGACGAAGTCGTGGAACGCGCCCATGGTGTTGGAGCCGCCTCCGGCGCACGCGACGACGCTGTCGGGCATCTG
Organism: Halobacteriales archaeon; assembly: GCA_046545855.1. GTDB lineage: Archaea > Halobacteriota > Halobacteria > Halobacteriales > Halorutilaceae > JAQZDA01. The sequence continues at coordinate 3,902 of JBKGYY010000083.1, forward strand.
TCCTTCGGCTTCGTGTATCTGTTCGCGTATCTCGCGGCCGATGACGCTCTGGAAGTCCCTGACCATCGCGGGGAACGGGTGGGGGCCTACGACGCTGCCGATCACGTAGTGTGTGTCCTCGACGTTCGTGGCCCAGTCGCGGAGCGTCTCGTTTATGGCGTCCTTGAGTGTGGCGCTCCCGGCTTCGACGGGGACGACGTCGGCGCCCATCAGCCGCATGCGGAAGACGTTGGGGCGCTGTCTCTCGATGTCTTTGGCGCCCATGTATATCTCGCAGTCGAGGTCGAGTGCGGCGGCGGCCATCGCGGTCGCCGTGCCGTGCTGGCCGGCGCCGGTCTCGGCTATGAGGCGTTGTTTCCCCATCTTTCTGGCTAGCAGCGCCTGTCCGAGCGCGTTGTTTAGCTTGTGGGCGCCTCCGTGGAGGAGGTCTTCTCTCTTGAGGTAGACGTCTGCGCCTACGCGCTCGCTCGTCGTGGGCGCGTGGTAGAGCGGCGTCGGTCTGCCGCCGTAGTCCTTCAGGCGCCGGTGGAGTTCGTCCTGGAACCCGTCGTCGTTCAGGTGTCTCTCGTAGGCTTTCTCTAGCTCGTCGATGGCTGGCATGATGGCCTCTGGGACGTACTGGCCTCCGTGTTCGCCGTACTTTCCTGGTTTCATTGTGTGTCGTGGTGGCGGGCGCCGGTCGACGCCGCGCCCCAATGTACTACGTTATACATTGATGTACTCACCTGTACATTAGGCTTCTGCTTCGACGAGCGAACGCACCGCGGACTCGACGTCGTCGCTACCCATCACGGACGAACCCACGAGAAGCGCATCCGCGCCCGCGGAACGCAGTCTTTCGACGTCCGAACGAGTCTCCACGCCGCTCTCACCGACCGCCACGCGGTCTTCCGGCACCAGCGGAAGCAGGCGCTCGCCGACAGACAGATCCACCTCTAACCTCCGGAGATCCCGGTTGTTGACGCCGACGAAGTCGACGTCGACCTCGAGCGCTCGTTCGAGTTCGGCCTCAGTGTGGACTTCCACGAGGGGTTCGGCTCCCGTATCCCTGACCTCTTTCGCGAGCGCCCCGAGGTCGTCGACGAAAGCCTCGATCAACAGAACGAGGTCGGCTTCGACCTCCCGGACCTGACGGCGGTCGACGACGAAGTCCTTCCTCAACACCGGCAGGTCGACCTCGGACCTAATATCGCGCAACAGTTCGAGAGAGCCACCGAAGTACTCGGGTTCGGTCAGCACGGATATACCGGCAGCGCCCCCGCGCTCCATCGCTCTCGCTGCCTCCACGGGGTCGTGTTCCGAGACGCCGTCCGTCGTCGGAGACGTCGGCTTGACCTCGGCTATAACCGGGACGCGGCCTCGGTCGACGGCTTCGGCTATCGAGCCCCGTAGGCTGCGGGCGTCGACGGTCGAGACGGCGGGCTCGGCCTCCTCGGCCCTACGGCGTGCCTCGCGTAGGACGTCCTCGACGTCGGAGTGCATGGGGTTGGTTCGCCCGGGAAACACAACTACCTTGTCCTTCTCTCGTGCGGGAAGCCGCCGTCGAAGCGACCGCGGGCCGTCGGTGACCAGCAGAGATAAGTGGGGCTGAAATATACGGTAGTCCAGATGTTCGACCTCCTGGTGGACGTGATAGAGAGGTTCACTGGGGGGGAAGCCGCCGACGCCGACGGAGACGTTCCGGGGGTAGACGTCACGGGGTTCGACGCCATACGTCCGACGGAGTTCCACGACGTGCCGGACGGTGTCGGGGAGTACGACATCAGTTCGAACTCCTCGATAAACGTGAGGTGGAGGGGTGACTCCGACGCCGTCGAGTGCGCGTGGACGCGCGATGGATGGGAGACCCGGCTCCGCCGCCGTGGTTCGGTCTACGTCGTCTCCCGCGGACTCGACATGAAGGAGGCTTTCGCCGTCGCCGGCGAGGTGATGGAGCGCAGATTGGCGGCGGGGGAGCCTCGCTCCACGGGAGGCGCTGTCGGCGACGAGGCGGAAGACGAAGTCGACGCGTCCCCCGAAATCGAGAGACAGGTCGAGGAGGTGCTGGACGAGTTCGACGCCGCCGGGTCGATAGACGCGGTGGAGAGCGCGTTCGACGGGGTGTGAAAAGTTTGCACGCGGGTTTTCGGGGCCTCGGTCGCCACGGGAGGCTGTAACACGTTGGACTTCTCGTTGTTTCGAAGGAGACGGACGAGAAGGCTACGCTGCCGCGGAGCTATCCCCCAACTCACGTCCGTCTCTCGGCAGGTAATAGATTCCCGGCGTGAGCCGGGAAGTCCTTGGTGTGGGACTCGTCGCGATACACAGAGGGTCTGTCCCAGGAAGGGAC
>JBKGYY010000084.1:0-6158 GCA_046545855.1 Halobacteriales archaeon
CTTGTTTCACGTTACGTCCTCCTTCGTCCTCCGTCGGTGTTCGCCGTAGGGGTCGTCTGGCGAGTAAGGAGGGGGAGCGGTGTTCTCCGTTTCGGAGCCGCAGTCCGGGCACGTCTCTCCGAGCGTGTACTTGGTGTCGTGGCCCGCCGCGCACCTCTTTATCAGGGCTTTCATCTAGCTCTCCGCTGCCTCGGGTTCCTCGTGGAACTCGCCGGTTCCGCCGAGCGACTCGATGGAGTCGACGGCTTCGTCCGCGGCTTGACGGAGGGCTCCGTCGGCGGTCTTGTAGTCGTGGGCTCTCGCGGTTATCCTGTACTCCGGGGCGCTGACGTACTCGACGTCTACGGAGACCTCTTCGTCCTCGCGGGCGACGTCTGAGAGTGCTTCCATGAGGTCGTCGACTCCGGTCGGCGACCTCGATTCTATCGAGACGTAGCCCACGGTCTCGACGTACGGGACGTTGATGTTGTCGCGCGCTACCTCGGTTAGCCGCTCGGCGACGTCGTCGGCGACTCCGGAGTCGAGGAAGACGTCTTCGCCGCGTATAGCGCCTTCTTCGAGTGCGTCGTAGACGTTGCCGTAGCTCGCTATCAGTGCCTCGGCGGCCTCGCGGTAGTCGTCTTCGGCGTCGAACTCCATCGACAGCCACTTGTCTGCTTTCTGTTCGTTCTTCCACTCCTGTATCTTCTCCTGCCGCTGGTGGTCGTTTACGTCCTTGAGCGAGAGATCGATTTGCTGGCTGTCCTGGTCGATGTCGAGCACCTTGCAGACTACGGTCTGGTCCTCGCGTACGTTGTCGCGTATGTACTTCACCCATCCGCTCGCTACCTCGCTGACGTGGATGAAGCCGGTCTTGTCCTCGTACTCGACGAGGTCGCAGTAAGCGCCGATGTCCTCGACGTCGGTGACCTTGCAGACTACGAGTTCGCCGGGTTCGGGCCAGCCGCTGTACTTCACGGGCTACCTCCCTCTGTCTTCGATGACTTCGGTGACGTCTCCGTGTGTCTCCGCCATGCCTCCCGTGGGGCTCGCGATTACGGCGTCGCAGTCGGGGCATCGGACCTCGGTCGCCAGTCGTTCGAACACGGGTCGGCTTGCGCCGCAGTCCGGGCACTCTATCTCGAGTATCCTGCTCGGCATCTCTATTCACCTAGCTCTAGCTTGCCGGCTCGCCATCCCTCTCGGACGTGGGCTTTGCCGCACTCGCTGCATCGGTACCGGAGGTTGGTTTTCTTGGTGGGTTTGTTGCCTCCGGGGACCTTCGAGAACTTGCCGTCGTTGCCTATACCGCTGTTGCGCGAGCGCTGTCGGTCGATCCACTTCATGCCGGTCTCTCGGCCGCGGCGGACCTTCTCGACCTCGTGTTCGTGGTGTGCGTTGCAGTGGGGGCAGTGAGTCCTGAACCTTCGAGGTATCTTCATACGCCCACTAAGCCGGCTCCCGTGTATGATACTTTCGGTTGTGGCTCTCGGTCTTCGTTGGAAGCCGGGGGACTGCGAAGCTTTATCGGCCGCGGCCGTCGAAGGACTGCGCATGGGAGTTCACTCGGTCGACCGGGAGGCCCGATAGGGTTGACGCTCTCTGACCTCGTGCGCGCCTACCTCGACGAGGACGCGGCGTGGCGTGACCACAGCAGCGCTATCGTGGAGGGTGAGTTCGTGTCGGCCCGGGCGGTCGCCAAGGAGGGCGGGGTGGTAGCCGGTCTCCGTGAGACTCGGGCGGTCTACGACGAGGTGCGTCCGGGCGTGACTTTCGAGGGTTTGGTCGAGGACGGCGAGCGCGTCGACGCCGGCGACGACGTGTTCTCGGTGGAGGGCGAAGCCGCCGGCGTGCTCCGCGGCGAGCGTCTGGCGCTCAACGTGCTGTGTGCGATGAGCGGTGTCGCGTCGGTCACGCGTGACTGCGTGGAGTCCGTCGACGACGTCAGGGTGGCTGCGACGAGGAAGACTCATCCTGGATTCCGGTTCTTCGAGAAACGCGCCGTCGAAATCGGGGGTGGCGACCCCCACAGGTACGACCTCGCTGACGCCGTCATGGTGAAGGACAACCACGTCGAGGTGCTGGGTCTCGAGGAGGCTGTGGAGCGAGCGGTCGAGAGGTCGAGCTTCACGTCTTTCGTGGAGGTGGAGGCTGAGTCGGCGGAAGTCGCCGTCCGTGCTGCGGAGATGGGTGTGGACGCCGTCTTGCTCGACAACATGTCTCCTGGAGAGGTGGAGGAAGCCGTCGCCGCCATCGAGGGGTTCGACGTCGTGGTCGAGGTGTCGGGCGGTGTTAGGCCGGATAACCTCGGGGGGTTCGACCTGGCTGGTGTCGACGTGGTGTCGATGGGGTCGCTGGTTCACTCGTCTGACTGGATGGATTTCTCGTTGCGTGTGGTCTGATGCTGCCGCGCGTTTGGTCGGTTTCCTGGTGGGCTCTACCGGAATTCTTATCCCTGTCGTCGGGCTATGAAGACTACACCTCAGAAGAACCCCAGTTTGAAGAAAGATAGTCTTCAAAGATGTCGACCACAGAAGACCCCGGCCTAAGCCTCTGGAAGTACAGCGACAGCCTCGGAACCCTCCCAGACGAGTACGAGGACATCGAACCAGAGGAACGGCAGCGAAGGATAGAACGAGCCAAAGACGAACTCGGCGACGACGTCGTCGTACTCGGCCACAACTACCAGCGACGCAGCGTCACCCGACACGCCGACTTCCTCGGCGACAGCCTCGAACTCAGCCGCAGGGCCGCCGACGCCAGCGCCGACCACGTCGTCTTCTGCGGAGTCACGTTCATGGCCGAGACAGCCGACGTCGTCACAGACGACGACCAGAAGGTCATACTGCCCAGCATGGAGGCATCGTGCCCCATGGCCGGCATGGCCGAGAACGTGCAGATAGACACCGCGTGGAACGAGCTCACCGATGTCGTACCGGAAAAAGACGTCGTACCCGTAACCTACGTCAACAGCTACGCGTCCCTCAAAGCCACGACGGCGGACAACGGAGGAGCGTGCTGCACGTCGTCCAACGCCCGACGTGTCTTCGAGTGGGCGCTCGACCGTGGCGAAAAGATACTCTTCACGCCCGACCGACACCTCGGACACAACACGCTGCACGCGCTCGGATACACCGACGAAGACTACGTCGTCTGGGACCCATGGCAGGACGAACTCGGCGGCAACACCGCCGACGACGTAAGGGACGCAACGTTTCTGCTCTGGGAGGGCTTCTGCCAGGTGCACGAGCGGTTCACCGTCGAAGACGTCGAGAAGACCAGGGAACGACACCCCGGCGTAAACGTTATAGTCCACCCTGAATGCCGGCGCGAGGTAGTCGAAGCCGCCGACCAGAGCGGCTCTACGTCACAGATAATCGACGCCGTCGAGAGCGCCCCCTCGGGCTCCACCTGGGCGGTAGGCACCGAGATACACCTCACGAAACGCCTCGCGCGCGAGAACCCCGACAAGACCGTCGTCGGCCTCTGCGCCGACGAGTGCAGCGACTGCAACGCCATGCGACAGATAGACCCGGACTTCCTGCTCTACGCTCTCGAGAGCCTAGTCGACGGCGAGGAAGTCAACGTGATAGAGGTCGACGAAGGAGACGCCGTGCTCGCACGGAAGGCGATAGAAAGGATGTTCTCGGTCTAGGATGGAGGTCGAACACGACGTAGTCGTGGTCGGATCAGGCGTCGCGGGATGCAGCGCGGCGCTCCGGGCCACCGAGGACGCAGACGTAGGCGTCGTCACCAAGGCGACGAAGCCAGAGCAAGCGAGCACGACGTGGGCTCAAGGCGGAATCGCCAGCGTCGCGCCCGACGAAGCCGTAGAAGACTTCGTGGAAGACGTCGTCGAGGCCTCCGCGGGCGCCGCAGACCGCGACGCCGTCGAGTCGCTCGTGTCGGACGCCGAGGACGCCGTCGACGGTTTCTTACGCGACGAAGTAGGCGTCGAGTTCGACGTCACCGACGGCGACCCAGAGCTAGCGCGCGAAGGCGGACACAGCAGCCGACGGGTGCTCCACAGGGGAGACGCGACGGGACGCGAGATACACCTCGGGTTGCTCCGGAGGCTCGACGGCTCGAACGCCACGGTATACGAGGGACACACTGCCGTCGACCTGCTAGAACGAGGCGACGGTGTGCTCGCGCTAGACGGCGACGGCGCGCCCGTCGTGGTCCGCGGGCGCGCCACCTTGCTCGCGACCGGAGGCGTGGGAGACGTCTACGGCGAGACCACGAACCCCAGGGGGACGACGGGGGACGGAGTCGCGCTCGCCGCGTACCGTGGCGCCGAGATACGCGACATGGAGTACGTCCAGTTCCACCCGACGGCACACGCCGAACGAGGCTTCCTACTGACCGAAGCCCTGCGTGGAGAGGGAGCGCTCGTGGTCGACGGAGACGGCGAACGGTTCCTCGAGGACGTACACGACGACGCCGAGCTAGCGCCCCGTCACGTCGTGGCCGCCGCGATAGACCGCAGGCGGAGGGAAGGCGAGGTCTACCTCGACCTACGGCCGGTGACCGAGAGACACGACCTGTCCGAGAGGTTCCCGACGGCCGCCGCCAACCTAACGGACGACGAGAGGGAGTCGGGGCTCGTGCCCGTCAAGCCCGTCGAGCACTTCCTCTGTGGAGGCGTCGCCGTCGACGAGAGAGGGCGTTCGACGCGCGAGGGGCTGTACGCCGCCGGCGAGGTGGCGCGCACCGGAGTCCACGGAGCCAACCGGCTGGCGTCGACTTCGTTGCTGGAAGGCGTGGTCTACGGTCTCCGGGCGGGCGAGTCCGCCGTCGAGGACGACGTCGAAGTCGGACGCACCGAGGTCGAAGTCGACAGCTTCAACGGAGGGATGCCCGAGGGCTTCGTGGAGTCGAAGTTCGACAGGCTGCAGGACGTCATGTGGGAGAACGTCGGCCTGCGTCGCGACGAAGCAGGTCTCCGCCGGGCGGTATCCGAGCTAAGGAGGCTGCGAGGCGAGGTGCGGTCGTACGCACGCGGACGTCTCGACGCCGAGCTCTACGAGCTACGTAACGCCGTCGTAGTCGGCACGTTGATAGCTGAGGCCGCGCTAGCCAACGAGGAGACGCGCGGCTGTCACGTCCGGGTCGACGCCTAGACAGCGTTCCGGGTCGAGTGCGGGGGACGCCAAGACAAGATACTTGTCCCGCTACACCCTAAGTGAGATAGATGGACGGCGTCGACTTGGACCGCCGGAAGTTCCTGGCTCTAGGAGGCGGTCTCGCGGCCGTCGCCGGAGCGAAAGCCGTGCACAACGTCTTCCTCGGCTACGGCAAGAACCTGAAGTCGCAGGACCTCGCGGCGACTATGCGCGCGGACCTCAGTCCGATGCCGTTCGAGACCGATGTCGACGGCCTCAGTCTCGACGTCGGCCGCGTGCACGCCGCCGTAGAACGCGACGGCGACCGCGTCGGGAGCTTCAGGCTCGGCGACCACGGGGATGCCCGCGCTCTCGAGTCCGAGGTCGAAGCCGATCTCGGTCTCGTGGACCTCTCCCGGGACCACGAGGCTCTCGATGAAGGCGACTACGAGTTCGAGTTCCACTCGTTCGACGGATTCTTCGAGCGAGTCGAGGACGCGACCTTCAGGCCGTACGCCGTCGAGATGCTACGGGGTGACTACGTCGACGTGCCTGCGGACGACGTCGAGGAAGTCGCGGCCGACCCGCGTTCGACGCGCGAGCTCCTGCTGGGTCTGCGGGAGGGCTTCCGGGAGCGCACGAGGTACGACGTCCCCCGGTATCTCGCTGGCTCGGTCGAGGACAACATCCTACGGAGGCGGGTGGATCTCCGCCGGCACTTCGAGAACGACGTCGGATGGGACTCCGTCGTCGCAGGCGACGCGCGGCTGTTCTGCTGGGAGTACAACGAAAGATCGGCCGAAGCACTGCACTCTGTCTCGGCGTTCGAGCAAGACGTTCCGGTGGCGGCGGCGGAGATAGGTGACCGTCGTCACAAGCACGCGTTCCTCGGCGTCGTCACGTGCGTCTGGGACGGTGGCCTGAAGCTTCCGACGGCGTTCGTCGACTACACTCACTCGACGCTCTACGGTGACTTCGGGTTGACGCCCGTGATGGGCGACGGGCTCCGGGCGTTCGACGACGGCCACCGTGCGGACTACGTCAGGTGGACGCGTCGGCGGACGAGGTAGTCTT
>JBKGYY010000085.1:0-6154 GCA_046545855.1 Halobacteriales archaeon
CCTCTATCTCGCTCGACTCCATCTCCATGCGCTCGTACGGGCGACGGGTCGCCATCTCGTGGAAGCGCTCGACGCCGGTCTCCGGTCCCTCACCGAAGACGACGTCGCCTCGAAGGAGTTTCTCGTCGGCGCCTGGTCCGAATATCCAGTCGGTGTCGCGTTTGATGGCCACGACGTGTACGCCGGTGTCGGTCTCGAGGTTGAGGTCCTCGAGCGACCTGCCGTTCACCTCGCTCTCGACGTCGACTTCGGCGCGCACCATCATCTCCTTGGCTTCGGGTAACGCGCTCCGTAGTTCGTCGGGGATGCCGACGTCGAGGATGACGACGCTCGCGATGTCGTCGGCGGCGTTAGCTATCTTCTCCGCCGCCGAGACGACCTGGAACACCCCCGTCAGCTGTTCGGCGTCTCGCGGCCGCCTTGCCGCGAGCATCAGCGCCATGTGGGCGTGGTACCGGAGGACGTTCATGTGTTTCTCGAGGTCGAGAACCTCCTTGGCTATCTCGTGGTTCTCGTAGAGCACGGCGCTGTACGCGAGGTCGACCATGAGCTCCGAGGTGTCCTTCATCTCGACGACTACGTCCTTGACGTTCCGGGGCTCGTACCCCACGCCCTCCGGGGACTCGGTCATCGAGCTTATATTTGAGTCAAAGCGAGGTTAAATCTTTGGAGGGCACCATAGGCAAGAGTTATGTTCGAGGCGGCGTTCACCTCTACCAGATGGACCGCGAGCTCCTCGCGGCGGCTCGGAAGATATACCGTGAGGCAGCCCCCGTCCTCGCCGTCTCGCTGTTCGCCGGCTTGTTCGCGGGCGCCGTGCTCGGCGAACGACGTATGACCCGGGCGTTCGAGGACTACCCCGGCCTGTTGCTTCTGCTCCCCGCCTTCCTCGCGACGAGAGGTAACGTCTACGCCGCCCTAGGCGCGCGCGTCTCCAGCGGCGTCCATCAGGGCCTCCTGCCGCCGAGGTTCGAGCGCGACCGCAGACTCGGGAACGCCGTCGTCGCGTCGGTCGTCAACGGAGTAGGTATCTCGGTGTTCGTCGCAGTCGTCGCCTGGCTACTGATGGGAGTGCTCGGCAGACCCGCGGCGCCGCTCTCCGAGCTAGTCTTAATCACGCTCGTCGCAGGGGTGCTGACGTCCGCAGTCATGATATTCGGCCTCCTCGCGTTGATATTCCAGGGATACCGACGGGGTATCGACCCCGACAACCTCGTTGGACCGATAGTGACGACGTTCGGAGACGTCTTCGGCGTCGCGTTCCTCTACGTCGGCGTCCTCACGGCAGCCTGGGTGATCTGACGTGGACTCAGCCGACTCCTGGCGCACGCGCTCGATAGTGAGGACGATGATGCCGTTGCTCGTCGTGCTCTCTCTCGCCGAGATGGCTTCCGGCATGGTGCTTGAGGACCTCAAGGAGGTCTACGTAACGTATCCGACTTTGCTCGTGCTCGTCCCCGTCATGATCGGCATGGGCGGCAACCTCGGCGCCATCCTGTCATCGCGTCTTTCGACGGCGCTTCATCTCGGCACGCTCGACTTCCGTTGGGACGACCGAGTGATACGGACGAACGTCGTCGCTATCTCGATGCTCGCGGCGACGGCTTTCGTCGCGCTTGGCTTCCTCGCCTACGGTCTCTCGACGCTGCCGTACGTCGACGTCGGCGGAGGGATGTCGCTCGGGGATACGCTCTCGATATCCGTCGTCAGCGGCGGCCTGCTGACCGTCTTGGTCGTCGCTCTCAGCCTTACGGCTACGTACGTCTCCTACCGCCTCGGCGTCGACCCCGACGACACCACGATACCCGTCGTCACCAACGGCTGCGACATACTCGGCGTCGTCGTGCTCAGCGGCGTCGCAATGGCGGTGCTCTGAACGGGCGATCGCGGGCTTCATCCTTCGAACGCATCGATGCCAGTGATGTCGGCGCCGAGAATCAGGCTGTGTACGTCGTGAGTACCCTCGTAGGTGTAGACCGTCTCGACGTTCGCGAGATGACGCATGGGCGGGTAGTCTAACGTGATGCCGTTTCCGCCTAGCATCTCTCGCGCCGTCCGAGCGACGTAACGCGCCGCACCTGCGTTGTGGCGTTTCGCCATCGACACCTGCTGTGGTTTCATCCGGTCTTCCTCGGCGAGTTCCGCGAGCCTGTGGACCAATAGGCTCGCCGTCGACGTCTTCGTAGCCATCTCGGCTATCTTCTCGTGCTGCATCTGGAAGCCCGCTATCGGTCGACCCCACTGCTCGCGGTCGCAGGCGTACTCCACCGCGGACTCCAGGCAGTCGCGCATCGCGCCGACGACACCCCACGCGACGCCGTAACGTCCCATAGTGAGACACGAGAGCGGGCCGCGCATGCCGTCGACGCCCGGCAGGACGTCTTCCTCGGTGACTTCGACGTCGTCGAGATGTATCTCGCCGGTCGACGAAGCCCGCATCGACAGCTTGCCGTCTAGCTCGGGTGTCTCGACGCCGTCGAGGTCGGTGTCGACGAGATAGCCTCGTACCGTGTCTCGTTCGACGTCGCGAGCCCATACGAGAGCGACGTCAGCGATCGGGGCGTTCGTTATCCAGGTCTTCCTGCCGTCGAGCAAGTAGCCGCCGTCCACCGGCGTCGCGGTGGTCTCCATCGACGCCGGGTCGCTGCCGTGTCCCGGCTCCGTGAGACCGAAACAGCCGATAAGGTCGCCGGTGCCGAGCGCGGGTAGCAGGCGCTCGCGCTGGCTCTCGCTACCGAACTCGTGTATCGGGTACATGACGAGCGAGCCCTGGACGCTCGCCGCAGAGCGCACGCCGCTGTCGCCCGCCTCTAGCTCTTTGAGAACGAGGCCGTACGCGAGGTAGCTGAGGCCCGGCAGGCCGTAGTCTTCCGCCGTCGGCAGGTAGAACCCCAGGTCGCCCATCTCGCTCAGTATCTCGCGGGGTAGCACGCCGTCGCGGTACCAGTCAGCGACGTCGGGCTTGACCCGGTCGTCCACGAACTCGCGTGCGGTGTCCCTCGCGCGTCGTTCTTCCTCCGGGAGATCGCTCTCGAGGTCGAGGTAGTCGTAGTTCACGGTCGTCCATCGACCCCGGGGCCGATGACTCTGTCGCCCCTTCGTCACGGAACCAGGACTCCGACGGAGACGGCCGTAGTGTAGCGCTCTCCGTCGCCTTCCGCCTCGACGTGCTCCTCCCTGGTCTCGTGGTCCGAGCCGGCTAGCTCGACGGCGAGCGCGACGGCGTCTCCCTCTCGCGGCCGCCGGCCGTCCACGCCGGCTTTCTCGACGAAGTAGCCGTGTCCCTCGGGTGGACGCGCCATCCCGACGGCGGCGGAGGCGACTCCGTCGAGCGTCTCCGCCCGACCGAGGACGGCGTGGACCACCTGTCCTTCATCGAGCGACCTTCTTGCGCGTTCGAGCGAGACGACGTCGGCTTCGGGCGGCGCTATCGAGCTTACTCCGACGAGGTTGTAGGCTTCGACGCCGGCGTCCCGGAGAGCTAGCTCGAAGCTCGCGAGGCCGTCGGAGTGTCGTCCGACTCCCGAGGTCAAGGCTACCTCGCTGGGCACGTACATCTACCTGTCGTAGCGGACGTCGACTCTAAACCGTTGTCCATTCGACGCCGTCGCCGACGGCCTGAAGCTCTAAGTCGAGATACCGGCTCTAGGACGCCGGCTTCCGACGGAGTCCGCGCGCCGTCTGTCGAGAGCTGTCACGCCCGCCTCTGGCTCTCGGGCTTCCAGCTTGCTTCGGCGCGGAGGTACCGCTGGAGTATCTTCGCGGTCGCTCCCCAGACGGTGTGGTCGGTCAGGTGGAAGTAGTGTATCTCGTGGACTCCGTGGGTTTCGACCTCGTGTACGCCCGTCCTGGTGAGCTCGTCGACGGATGCGACGAAGACGCGGTCGACTTCCGTCGGATCCACCTTGAGGTCGATGGGATACGGCAGGCGGGCGACGTACGGTCGGATACGGAAGCCCGTCGTCGTCACGACGTCGCGCGCCTGCCTCCGGACGTCGACGACGTCGCGCGGCACGCCTACCTCCTCGTGTAGCTCTCGCAGACCGGTGTCGAGGAGGCTGTCGTCGTGGGCTTCTCTCCCGCCTCCCGGGAAGCTTATCTCTCCGGCGTGTCGCGGCAGGTCGTCGGCTCTCCGCGTGAGGAGGACGCCTGTCGAACCCGTCGGAAGCTCTACCTCGGGCAGGACGACGGCGCTCTCACGTAGCTCTGCTTCGTCGACGCGCCCGGAGACCACCTCTAGGTCGTCTTCCTCCACGCTGTCGTTTCACTCCTCCGGGGGTTCTTCTGACGTTCCGGTGTCGTCGGGGCTGAGTTCGACTATCCTGTCGTGTTCGACGACGTGGTAGCCGTCTTCGTCGACGACGGCGGCTTCGACGGACTCGACGTCGGTTTCGTCGGCCTCGGCCATCGCGCGGAGGCCGAGTTCGAGTCCTTCGTCGGTAGTCAGGTCGTCGGCGTATCCGGCCTCTAGTTCGTCTTCGACGACGGCGCGGTTCTCGCCTATTCCGGCGGCCTTGTACCCGATTATTGCGCCGCTGGGCTCGCTCTCTATCAGTCGGGGTTCGCCTCTTGTGTATCCGCCGACGAGCAGCGCGCATCCGAACGGACGGGTTCCGCCGTACTGTGTGTACTGCTGGATGTGGTCGCCGAGCGCCTTGGCCAGCGTCTCGGTGTCGAGGTCCTCCTCGTACATGTAGGTGTTCCGCTGGGTCTCGAGTCGGGCGAAGTCGACTAGCTGCCGGGCGTCGGCGACGTGTCCGCTGGCGGCGACTGCGATGTGGTCGTCTATCTGGTATATCTTCTCTATCGACCGGCTTACTAAAAGGTCGCTCGCCACGCGTTTCTCTGCGATGAGGACGACGCTCTCGCTGGTCTTGACGCCGACGGAGACGCTTCCTCTCTTGACGGCTTCGCGGGCGTACTCGACCTGGTAGAGTCGACCGTCGGGTGAGAATATCGTGCTCCCGCGGTCGTAGGCCATCTGCTCGTTCTGCTGCATGATACCACGTGGTGTGTCGCCGTATTCAATCTGTTGATGGTGGGGGTAAGGCCACGGGCGACGTCCTCCGAAGGGATTTTATGTGCCGACGGGCAATCCATCTCTAATGTCTTCGGGAGAGCGCTCCGGCGGCATGATGTCGTCGGCCGGCCTCGTGCGTTACTTCGAGAACGAGGACCGGAGGGCGGTCTGGATAGACCCTAAGACGGTCATCGCCTTCTGTGTCGTCGTCGGCATCGTCGTGCAGACTCTGAACTTCGCTTACGCCTGAGTCATGACGGTGGGCCGACGGATGGGCGTCGGAGCGGGGCGTTATGGCGGTCTTAGGAATTTCGAGCGTGGGTTCGACCGATATTCGCGGCGAGGCTTCCTGGCGTCTGTGGCGGTGGGTTTGGCGGGGGGCTTTTCGGGCTGCCTCGACGGTGGCGGCGCGAGTTCGTCGGAGTTCGAGCCGTCTGACGAGCCCGAGGAGCTTGTGTTCTCCGACCTGGATTTGATCCACGTCGACGAGCCGCACATCGAGGCGTTCGTCATGGTGGCGGGTGAGATGGAGGACGTGGATCACTGGCATCAGACTCCTCTGACGGTGGGCTCGGACGAGGACGTTATCCGGCTCTGGGGCCGTGCTTCGGAGCGTCTTCCGGGCGTCGAAGCCGGCCGTTGTGACCTGCGGGCTCGCGTGCTGGAGGGCGACGTCCGTGTCGAGGGTGCCGACGGTGTCGTCGAGGTCGGCGGCGAACCAGGCGAGTCGGGTGTGCTCGAGTTCGAGGTGGTGGCCGAGGGTGAAGCCGTGTACGTCGCGCCTCCTGCGGACGTCGAGGTCCACTGAATCTCTCTGTGGCGGCGGTCTGGCGTCAGGGTTTCTAGGTGCACGCCAACCTAGGATAACAAGAATTAATAACAACGGAGCCGGATTTATTATGTGCACTTCACGCGTAGGGCGGCTCTAACCACCGCCGCTGTCACCACGGCCCACGCTGCGACAGGATGCCTGTCCGCAGACCCAGCTCAAGAAGGCCACTCCGTCGAAGCCTCCTTCCCCGTCGTAGCCGACTACGCCTCACAAGTTTCACCCGACGAGACCGAGGTCGACAGCCTCGTGCCCCTCGGCCAGCACGGCCACGGATGGGAGCCATCGCCCGACGTCCAGCGCTC
>JBKGYY010000086.1:0-6122 GCA_046545855.1 Halobacteriales archaeon
GAAGTCCTCGTCATCGGAGAACTCGACAACGAAGAAACCGAGCTAAGCGGCTGGAAACTCGACTAGAGCCCCGCGCGAAACCGAGCGCCCCCTACCGCCGCCGTCGGCACGCCTGCGTTTCGTATTTATATCAGGGGGTCAAACCAGACCACCAGGGAGCAGGATGACCGAAGACCAAGCCGCGACCGAGGACGACGAACTCGACGTCAGCCTCGTGCTCGCAGCCATCGCCGCCGTCCTGATCGTCGCCTCCGTAGCCTACGTCGTCGTCTACGCCACCGGAGGAGACGGCACCGACAGCCACGCCTGGAGCGAGGACCCCGAGGCCGGCGAAGTCGCCGTCGTCATCCGGTACCTCGGCGACGACGTCGACAGCGCCGTCGTGAGCCACGAAGACATCGCGCTCGAGATAACCGACCCCGAACCCGGCGACACCCTCGTGATACGCCGCGACGAGATAGAGTGGAACGACGAGGTCATCGAGTCCGACTTCTTCCTCCGGTCCGCCGACCGACTCGAAGCCCGGGGCGACGACGTCGTCACCTCCGACGGCGTGCTCTACACCAACGAGTCCAAGACCTACTCCTTCTCCGTCGACGTCGACGGCGAGGAGACGGAGCTATCGACCTACCGGACGAGGCCGTGACCCTGCGCGCGCCTCGCCCGCCGTCGAACGTTATCGATACCGAGACCGAACTCCGTGCGAACCACTCCGGCAGCCCCGGTCAACAGAAACGCGAGACAGCGACCGACCCTTCAGGCCTGAAACGTGCGTGAAACAAGTGAAAAAACATCGTGTTTGATAACCCCTCGGGCCATACGTGAGAGTGCTCCTGCATTACGCATGGAGCTACCCCCCAACTAACGGCGGAGACCCCGATTACCCGTCGAGGGCGTAACCCCTCGACATCTTTCTCGCTGCCCACGCACTCCAGCCGACGGCACGCGAAACGCGTCTACCCGCGACGACAGACGAACACAACCAGGAGACGCCAGGGCAGAAGCAACGAGAGCCCGAACCCCGTCATCACCGAAGCGAACACCGCGGCCGTGAAAAGCTCCGGCGGTTCCCCTACCGCTACACGGGGACCGTACCTCAGTACCGCGCCCAGCGCCGCCGCCGAAACCCACGCCAGCGGCACGCGTACCGCCGTCGGCCGTAGCTCTCCGTAGACGTCCGGCGACAACGTATCGAACGCGTACGACGTAACGAGCCATCCGACGACGAAAGGCGCCGCAGTCACGAGCCAGTGGACCGGCTGGCGAACCGGCGACGAACCGTGGCTCTCCAGTCCCACGCCTACGAGCAAAAGTACGACGGCGACGTCCCCCGCCAGGACGACGCGCCGAAACGAACTGTCACGCGTACCGACCATATCCGTACTACGTCGACCCAGGGCTAAAGCCCCGCGGTACGACGTTCATCCGAACAGTCCGTCGAGCCTCCGGTCGACGTCGTCGAGAGCGTGTTTCTCTGCGACTCCGAACGCCCGCAGAGACTCCGGCGTGTACCGTATCTTGCGCCCGAGGAACGGCACCCTGAGTTCCAGCGCTATCTCGTCGCCGTAGGGCTCCGCGGTCCTGTACCCCCGGAAGAAAAAGTCCATGTACTCCGACGCCCCCTCGCGGTCGAACGCCGTCTCGACACCCCGCCAGAAATCCCCTTCGTCGGCGTCCAGAACCCGCCGCGAGCCCTCGACGGCGCCGTGCATGTTGCTCTCGAGCGCGTCGAGGTATCCGTCGTCGTCTCCCTCGTAGTGCCTGTAGAAGACGTCCCACTCGGCGTAGTCCTCCAGGTGTTCGTCGACGCCGTCTTCGACTGCGGATACGACGGCGTCGTACTGCCGCTGGAGAGCCTTCGACTGCTTCGCCTCCATCTCCTCGAGCGTATCCGAGACTATCGAACGCGAGCGCTTCTCGGAAAGGCCGGGTACGTCGACCACGTTAGACGGCTTGAACTCCTCCGTAGCCCGTCTAGCCACGAAGTCGGCGTATCCGTGCAAGACCTCGGTTATATCTCCTTCCATCGCCCTCCACTGACACCCCCCGTCTCCATAAACGACTTGGACCCGTTCGACGTCGTTCGACGAAAGTCCAGGCTGTCGTCTCGCGGTAACCCATAGCGTCGAAGACTGCGACTCGACTCCCGACGCAGTCGTCTGGACTCCACCGGGACGCTACCGCCCGACGTCGAACGCGTCGGAGACTATCTCCGCGTGATCGAACCCCGTCTCCGGGAGGTCGTCGGGCGGGTAGACCGCCACCCGACGGGCTTCCTCTCCCGCCGCAAGCCTCCCGTCGACGACGCTGCATCGATACGCGGCGCTGACGTTTCCGCGTTCGTCCCGCCCCGGGTCGTCGTACAGACCCACGAACCCCTCGACGGAGACGTCGACTCCGACTTCCTCCCGGGCCTCGCGAACGCAGGCTTCGCGCGCCGTCTCGTCCGTCTCCACGAAACCACCCGGGAGAACCCAGCTTCCCTCGAACGGCGGGTGATCTCTCTCGAGCAAGACCACCTCGCCATCCACGTCTATCACGGCGTCCGCCGTCAGCGCCCTTACGTCCATGGTGGTAGTTCGACCTCCAGGCCACATAGATATGGGGGCGCGACGCCAGCCCGCCGAGACACGCTTTCCCACGAAGCCGCCGTCAAAGCCCGAGGTCGCCCGCGCGCTCAGCGACGACGTCGTCGAGCGTGACGTCGCGCTCCCGCAACTCGTACCGGACGCGTACTACGGGCACGTCGACGTCTATCACGCGAGAGATATCGTGAGGTGTCGCCGACACGACGACGTCGACGTCCGCCGCCCGCACGGTGTCCTCGAGGTCCTTTACCTGGCTGTCGCTGTACCCCAGCGCGGGAACTACGTCGTCGAGATGCGGGTACCTTTCGTAGACGCGTGCGAGCGACCCCCGAGCGTGAGGCCTTGGGTCGACTACGTCGGCTTCAGCCCTGCGAGCGGCGATCAAACCTGCTCCGTACGCCGCGTGACCGTGGGTCACAGTCGGGCCGTCCTCGACGACGAGCGCCCGGCGGCCGCGAACGCTCTCGACGTCGAACGATATCTCGCTGTCCGCGAGGAGCACCTGGACGTCCGGGTTGAGCGACCGCACGTTTTCGACGACTTCGTCCACGTCTTCGGCTTCCGCCGAGTCCACCTTGTTGACGACCACGACGTCCGCCATCCTGACGTTGGCTTCCCCCGGGTGGTACCGGAGTTCCGAGCCCGGTCGCAGGGGGTCGGCGACCACGAAATGGAGGTCCGGCCTGTAGAACGGTAGCTCGTTGTTGCCGCCGTCCCAGAGTATAACTTCGGCCTCTCGCTCGGCCTCGCGGAGAATCTCCTCGTAGTCGACTCCGGCGTAGACCACCGTGCCGCGCTCGACGTGTCCCTCGTACTCCTCGCGTTCCTCGATGGTCACGTCGGCTTCGTCGACGTCTTCGAGCGACGCGAACCTCTGGACGCGTTGTTCGACCAGGTCGCCGTAAGGCATCGGCTCCCGTACGACGACGGGTTCGACGCCGCGTTCCCGGAACACCTCGACGAGACGCCGCGTCGTCTGGGACTTACCGCAACCGGTTCGAACGGCGTCGACGGCGACGACCGGTGTCTCCGAATCCAGCATCATCCGGTCGGGACCTATCAACCTGTAGTCCGCGCCAGCCGCGAGAGCCCTGGAACCCAGGTGCATCACGTCCTCGTGAGACACGTCGGAGTAAGAGAAAACCACGGTGTCGGCGTCGTGTCTGTCGACCGCGCGCTCTAGCTCGGCCTCGGGGTATATCGGGACTCCGTCGGGGTAGCCCTCGCCCGCTAGCTCCGGGGGATACCTCCTGCTCGGTAGCTCGTATAGCTCGCCGAGGTTCTGCCCTCCCGCGTGAGTGAACGCCACCACTCGTACGTCGTCGCGGCCCCGGAAGACGACGTTGAAGTCGTGGAAGTCACGGCCGGCGGCGCCGGCTATCACGGCTCTCTCTACGTCCATAGGAATTTGTACGTCGCGCCCACTGATAGTTCATGGCGGACGAACTCGTCGTCGTGGCGCTCGGCGGGAACACGTTGCTCTCCTCGGACGACTGGACTCACGAGGCCGAGACGGAGGCGATAGAGGAGACGGCGCGCGAGATAGCCGACGTGGTCGAGTCCGGCCGAGACGTCGTGTTGACCCACGGGAACGGCCCGCAGGTCGGCGACCTCATGGCGAAACAGGACGCCGCCGGAGGCGTCCGGCGTCCGCTCGACGTCCTCGTCGCCATGACCCAGGCTCAGATAGGCTACCAGCTACAGAGGGCTCTCGACGGAGCGCTCGTCGACAGAGGCGACTACGTCTCCGTGGTCACGCAGGTCGAAGTCGACCTCGACGACCCGGCGTTCTCCCGGCCGACGAAGCCAGTCGGACCCTACCTCACCGAAGCAGAGGCACGCGAACGCGGGTTCGAAGTCGAGAGAACCCGAGACGAAAGACCCCGGTACCGACGCGTCGTGCCGTCGCCAGAGCCCCGCGACGTCGTCGAGAAACAGGAGATAGCCGCTTTGCTCGACGCCGGAGTCGCCGTCGTCTGCCTCGGCGGAGGAGGCGTCCCCGTGACCGAGGACGACGGCGTCCTACGGGGAGCCGAAGCAGTCGTCGACAAAGACCGGTCGACCGCGCTTCTCGCGGCCTACCTCGATGCTGACGCGCTCGTCGTTCTAACCGACGTCGAACACGCCTGCGTCGACTACGGCACAGAGAGCGAGCGAGCGCTCGAGGAAGTCACGCCGTCCGAGCTACGCAGCCACCTCGAAGCCGATGAGTTCGCGGAAGGCAGCATGAAACCAAAGATACAAGCCCTTCTCGACTACCACGAAGCCACCGGTGGACTCGCCGTATCGACCGAACCGGGACGTCTCCACAAGGCGCTCGACGGCGAAGCCGGCACACGGCTTCTACCCGACTCCGAAAGCTAAAAAGCCTGTTTGAGCTTACGGTGGAACTACGTAGAAGGGGGTCCAGAGCCATCACAATGACATTCGGACGAAGTCCGTCCGGGCGCCGTGCGTTCGCGCTCTCTCCGCAAGCCGGCGTAGCGCCGGAGACCACGAACCGGGGTGGGACGTAGTGGACGGCGCACGCGAATTCGGCCGACGCGAGTTCCTCGGCTGTCTCGCCGTCTCCGCCGTCGCGCTGTCTGGCTGCGTCGACCCCGAAGCAGTGATGACGTTCGACGAAGCCGACGACGACCGCGTGCTCCGGGTGTCCACGCGTACAGTGCCCGACGAACAACGCGACGTGTTCGCAGAAGCCACCGAGAACGGCTCCGCTGTCGTGGAGGCCGCTAGGGAAGACGTCTCCGGCGACCGCGCCGTCGAATTCGAAGGCAGGTACTACTCCGTCGACTCCGAGGTCGTAGGCGAGTCCACGCGGACCTACTACGAAGTCGTGCTGACGCTATCAGACGACGACGTCGACGACGCCGTCGCTTACGACGACCTACCGGAGGCCGACCGCGACAAACTCGAAGCGCTCGTCGACAGACCGACCCCCGACGACGACGCCGAGCGACCGCCCACCGTCGGCGTTCGATACTGGGAGGAAGAGACGGAGGACAGCGCCCTCGCTCCCGAATCCGAGTACCCGGCCGTGAGCCACGAAGAGTCGACTTGGACAGTCGACGTGGAGGGCCCGAACGAACTCAGCGAAGACGACCTGCGTTACTCCGTCCAGGAGATAGCGGCTTCGGACGCCGAGATGGCCGAGTCGATACGCGACGAACACGTCTTCGAGCTGTCCGGGCTCTCGGACGACGAACGAGACCTCGTTCGGGAGGCGATAGACGAAGGCTACTACGGATCAAGCAACGACGAATTCGAGTCCGTCGCTCTCAAGATAAGGGAGCACGACGCCGTCAGGAGCGACGAATGGGGAGGGGACTGGATAGTCGAGTACGAGGGGGACGTCTACCTCGTCAACCTGCATCACCCTCCGTCGATGACGGAACAAGACGAAGGCTCGTCGGACCAGGGGCAAGAAAAGGAATCCTGATACGTAGCTCGAATCCGTGGCCGCTCGCTCCGTTTGCTTCCCTCTCTAGTTCGAATCCGTGCCTACTCGTCCGCTCGCTCGCAAAACTCACTCGC
>JBKGYY010000087.1:0-6095 GCA_046545855.1 Halobacteriales archaeon
GGCCACGTGTCACTGAGCAGTTCGCCGGGTTTACACCCTCGACTCGCATGGCTTAGTCGGACCCCAATAGCAATGGCCTCCGGCAGGATCAACCGGAATCTAGCCTGCCGTGTGGCAGGCTTGGGTTACTATTGGCGGGATTCGGTGAATCGACGCACGTCGGATTTCACCGAACCGTCACGTCTTCCATCAGACCCGATCTTGCGGCGGACCGCAGTTTTCGGGTCCTCATATCTCCGGACCTAGACGTTGGCTTTCGCCGGGGATAAAGGCAACGGATTCCTCGTCCGTCGCCGGCGCGGGAACCGTCCCACGCCCACTCCGGCGACACCGAGTCAGGCCCGCATGTCGCAACACTTCGTATGGGGATGCCGGACTTAAACCTAGCGAAAACCCGGGGGCGTGACAGGGATTGACACCGTGAGCGCTCGCTCGACCGCCGGGGGACGGAGCGCGCCGCGGACGGCCGCGACGTCGGCTCTCCCCGTCTCTTACCTCGTCACCGGAGCGGAGCACCGTCCGCCGCGCCGTCAGTCCGTCCCCCGTTCGTCCGGGCCGGCGGCGTCCGCTACCCCCCGCGCACGGCCCGATGCCTGAATACTACGGACATGGGGAAGTAATGGCGATACGTGGACGATAGAAAAGCAATCTTTTGACAGACCGCTACGAACGAGACTGAAACAGCGATTTAAGCCTACGACCCGACAGATTTAAAGTACCGCCCCGACAAGCCAACCACGACGCCCGCGCGCGTCACGGAGGCACGCAAAGAGATGACGGCAGTCAAAAGCAGAGCACCGCCCCGGACGACCGACAACCAGGTCGTCGAGAAACTAAAGAGAGACGGCCCAGCCGTGGCCGACGAACTACCCAGGGTTCCCGGACCCAGAGAACGCCGGTACGTCGGCAAGTTCGACGTCACGCGCTCCAGCACCGGATCCAACCGGTCGCGCGGCAGAACCCAGGCAGTCTACTACCTCTACGGCGACGAACGCCGCGCAGTACGAACTTACATCGAAGAGAACACCGAGTTCGTGCGCACGTGCATGCAGGACAGAGCCAACCCGATCAACATGGCACACGAGGACTACTGGTGGCAGATGTTCTGCGAGGAGTGGACGTGGCGCGAAACCGGTGACCCTCGATAGAGCCGACGAGCACCCCGACGGCGCTACAACACAGACGTCAGCAGGCCCTCGATACGCAGCCAGCCGTTCTGAAGCCCCTCCCAGAGCAACGCCGTCATGTCGACGTCCGCGCCCACCCACGGCAACACGACGACGAGGAACAACGCCGTCGCGACGACGCTCCCGAGGTTCGTGAACGCGACGACGAGCAGGAGCTTGAACGTCGGGATGCGGTTCATCCGGCCGAGAAGCTCGCGCGTCGACGCCTCTGCGTCCGAGAGTATCTCGTTTATCTCGTCGATGTCCTTCACCGAGACGTCGCGGTGACGTAGCTCGAAGTATCCCGCGAACCAGCCGGGCGCGAGCGCCGGGTTTATCGACGTCATCCAGGCGACTAGGCCGCCGACCGACGCGCTCGTCCAGTGGCCGCCAGCGAGCTTCGCGCCCGCGAACGCGAAGACGCCGTTTATCAGGAACCAGTAGACGAAAAGCTCCCCGAGCAACCGGTTGTCGGCGCCCGCGAGCACCAGCAGGACGAACATACCTATCACGACGACGCTGACACCGTAGCCCACGGCCTTCGTGACCGAGAACCTCCTGCCGCTAGCCCGAGAGTCGAGAGGCTCTATCTCCGGAATCGACTCCGGGTCCTCCAGGTAAGCGAGGATGCCGGCGCGGTGTCCCGCGCCGACGACGGCGACGACGCTCTTGCCCTCACGCCTCAACGAGTCGAGGTTCGACGCTATGTAGGCGTCGCGCTCGTCTATGAGCGCCTCCGCGCCCCTCGGAGAGAACTCCCGGAACTCCTCTATCAACACCTCGACGACGTCGCCCTCCATCATCTCGTCTATCTCGGCCTCCATCTCGTCTCCCGCGCGCCCGAGGCCGGCGACGCCGACGACGAGGCCGCCGACGAACTTCAGCTTCTCCCACAGCGACATCTTCTTCCACAGCCTCGCGACCGTGACGTTGATGTCGCGGTCGACGAGCGCGACCGGTAGGCCGCGTTCCTCCGCCGTCTCTATCGCCGCGAGCATCTCCGCGCCCGGCTCGATACCGAACCTGTCGCCGAGCTTGGTCTGCAGGTAAGACAGCAGCCAGTAGACCAGAAGCTCGAACGGCTTGTTGCCCTCCAGGAGGTCGGCGGGATCGAGGTCGGAGGGAGCGTCGCCCTTTATCGACTTGTACCGTTTCTCGTCTAGCTCGACTGCGACGACGTCGGGCTCGTAGACGTCTATCGCTCGCTCGACGTCGTCTACGCTGCGCTCGCTGACGTGCGCCGTACCGACGACGTAGACGTCTCCGTCTCCGTCGCGGCCGCGCACGACCTCGACGGAGTCGTCTTCGTCGTCCTCGGAGACTTCGTCCGGCAGCCGTGGCTCTACCTCGTCGTCAACGTCTCCCTCGTCGACGTCGTCCATCGGATACGGTATATCCCCTCCGGAGGCCACATACGCTTTCCGGAAACGCCGACAGCTACCGAAGCACACTACTCGCGGGAAGCCTTACCAACCGTGATGTCCGACGACGAAGGCATGCCGTCGGTCTGCGTCGCGCTGTCGTTCGAGGGCGTGCTCGAAAGCCTCGAGCGACCGGGCGACTCCGTCGGTGACGTCGAAGCCTGGGCGGAGTACCTCGGCGTGGCGAGCGAGCGCCCTCAACACGAGGTCCTGGGCTTCTGCACGAAGCACGACGTTCACGTCGACTTCTTCCCCGGTCCCCGGGGAGGCAAGCTAGAGACGCTGCGTCGCGCTCGAACCGAGATGGGCATCGACGCCGACCGGTACCTCTACGTAGGACGCGGCAGGCGGGACGAGATTCTCGCGGATAGAGCCGGCTGGGACTACATGGACGCCGACGAAGCCGCCGAGAACGTCGGATGGAGGTACCGCGACTGACCGGGCGACACCGACTAACCCGAGGAACGAGTGACGCTACAGGTTGGATGTGTACCCGCGGCGTCTCTCGTCGACACCTCGGCTACGTTGCCGCGGCTCCGTTCACGTGCTCCAGGTGGCGGACCACGGCCACATGTCGTGTTCGTATTCCACGGGGGAGTCTCCGACGCGCGCGTCGAGTTCGACGTCGAAGACCAGCGTGCCTCGCTTGGTGTCGCCGGACGCGAGCGAAGCGTCCTCGTACGCTCGGTCCATCGCCCGGGTGCCTCTGCTGAACACCGGGCGTCTGGCTTCGCCTGCGTAGAAGTCTCCCGTGGGTGGAGTGCTTCCTTCGGAGTCCGAGCGGTTGGTCACCTCCACGTCGACGACGAGGTATCTCGCTCCGTGGTCGGGTGTGAACGTCTGTCTGCCGAAGCTTATCTCCTCGGTCGTCCTCGGTCTCTCTACGGTTATCTCGACGTCGTCGGGTCTTAGGTAGGCTTCGCCGTACCCTAGCTCTTCGTCGCTGCTCTCGGCGTAGCTCGTGCATCCCGTGAGTCCTAGCGCCGTCGCGGCGAGCAGCGTCCGTCTTCTCACGAGAGCCACGTCCTCCTTACTAATACATATGTCTTCCTCTCGACGTCTACCGGCCGTCAGGACTCACGCTCGCCGAACCCGGACGCTGTCCTCGCCCGTGTCCTCTATGATCAACGCGTGGTCGCAGCCCGTACAGACGTGGTACTCACCGCCTTCGACGTCGAACACCAGCAGACTTCCGCCGCAGTGGTGGTCTCGCTTCTCCCTCGGTTCACCCCGATAGGGGCTGTCGTGTTCGACGCGCTCGAAATCCGAGTCGAAGCCCTCGAGGCCGCCGACGTGTTCACGGCACACCTCGACGTAGACGTCGTCGCTCTCGAGCGCGTAAGTCGCCACTTCCCTGCAGTCACCCACGTCGCAGACGCCTTCGACGTGACGGGGCTTCATCCGAGACTCCAGCCCCGGCTCCGGGCGACTTCCTCGAAGTCAACGTACTCCCAGCCGTGTTTCTCCGCGACGACGCGGTGACGACGCTTCCTCCCCACGAGGACGTAACGCGTCCCCTCCGGGTGGTCGTCCTTCACCGCGCGCTCCAGGCCGTTCGCGAGCCCCGGCGGGACGCTGTAGAAGTCGACGTGGACGTCGCAACGCCGTCCGACGTCGTTGACGACGTGCGGCGGAACCTCGCCTACGACGCCTAGCTCGCCGACCTCCTGCTTGAGCTCGCGGAGCACGCCGCACTCGTCCTCCAGCCGGTCGACGCAGCCGTGCTCGACGGCGAGGTGGACGGCGTCGCCCGCCTCGAACAAGGCTAGACGTTGATCCCCATCGCCGCCAGCTGCGTCCGTCCTTCCTCGCTCACCCTGTCGGGCGTCCACGGCGGCTGCCAGACGAGCTCCGCACGCGCCTTCTCGACGCCTTCGACCTCCTCCGCGGTCAGCTCCACCTCTCGGACAATGGCGTCGGCCGTCGGACAGCCCATGCTCGTAAGCGTCATCTCTATCTCGGCCTTGCCGTCCTCCAGGTCCACTTCGTATATCAGACCGAGGTCGACGACGTTGACCGGTATCTCGGGGTCGTGCACCCTCTTGAGCTCCTCGAGCACCTCGTCCTTGGTTCCCATTGATCTCCATAGCCTCCCGGCATCCAAAAGGGTTGTCTATGTCACCGTCGCACACGCTGAGAGACGTACGGCGGTGGCCGGGCCGAGCGGGCCTCCAGACGCCGCCGTGGCACGCCGAGACACGCTACCGACATCCATTTACACCGGCCGCTCCAAGCAGGCGCATGACGGACCTCCGGGGCGAGGACTTCCTGAGGCTCGACGACGTGGACGAGCGAAGCCTGACGTCGTTGCTCGACGACGCCGCCGAACTCAAACGACGGCCGGTCCGGGACGCCCTATCCGACCGGTCTCTCGGCATGCTGTTCCAGAAGCGCTCGACCCGTACGCGCGTCTCGTTCGAGGTCGGGATGACCGAGCTAGGCGGACACGCCGTCTTCCTGTCCTCCGACGACATACAGCTCGGTAGAGGTGAGACCGTCGCCGACACCGCGCGAGCCCTGTCGCGTTACGTCGACGTCTTGATGGCGAGGGTGTACGACTACGACGACGTAAGCGCTCTCGCCGAGCACTCCGACGTCCCCGTCGTCAACGGTCTCTCGGACTTCAACCACCCTTGCCAGGCTCTGTCGGACGCCTTCACCCTCCGGGAGACGTACGACGACCTCGATGGCGTCGAGGTAGCCTGGGTGGGCGACGGCAACAACGTGTGTCACTCGTTGCTCCACCTGCTCCCGCGTCTCGGAGTCGGAGTCAGGGTTGCGACGCCCGAGGGCTTCGAACCCGACGTCGACGTCGTCGAACGCGCCCGAAGTCTCGCGGTGGAACCCGGCTACGTCGACGTCGTGCGCGATCCAGGCGAGGCGGTCGAAGGCGTCGACGCAGTCTACACGGACACCTGGGTTAGCATGGGCGAGGAGGGCAAGGACGTCTCGGTCTTCGAAAACTACCGCGTCGACCCAGAGCTGATGTCTGCGGCCGACGAGAGCGCGGTCTTCATGCACTGTCTCCCGGCCCACCGTGGACAGGAGGTGGTCGACGACGTCATCGACGGACCTCGGAGCGTCGTCTGGCGTCAGGCCGAGAACCGGTTGCATGCACAGAAGGCGTTGCTCGTCGCGCTCGCCGGCGACTGAACCACCGTCGAGGACAAACGTTATCCGGCGCCGGGTGATACAGCCGCTTATGAGCAAGATCACTCACGGGCAGGAGAAAGCCGACGACGGCTTCTTCGACCGCATGACGTGGAAGAAAGCCATCGTGTTGTTCGGCGTGCTCATGATGGTGCTCTGGCCGATAGCGATGGTCGCCCAAATCGTCTGAACCACGCGAGAGAACACGCGGATGGCGCCTTTCCCCTGGGTCGGCGACGCAGGCTACCGGAATCTTGAAACTCCGTCGCGTCTAGTCGTCGGTGGGCGAGGGTAGCCTAGCCTGGCCAAAGGCGGCGGGCTTAAGACCCGCTCCCGCAGGGGTCCATGGGTTCGAATC
>JBKGYY010000088.1:0-5989 GCA_046545855.1 Halobacteriales archaeon
GTGTCGACGTACAGCGCGATGTTGAGGTTGTAGTCGTTCTCCCGAATCTCCTCCACCGGGACCGCGCGGCTGACGCGTTCCTCCGAACGCCACCCCTCGAAGTTCTCGACGACGTGGTCGATACCCTCGTCCGTCAGGATGTTCTGGTTGCTTTCCTCGCGGTAGAACGCCTCGTCCGCCGCGTGCAGGAACAAGACCTCGTCGCTGCGCTCCGCCGGCTTGTCCTCGTTCAACACGAGAACCGCCGACGGAATCGAGTTGTTCTGGAACAGGTTCTCCGGTAAACCGATGACGGCTTCCACGACGTCGCGGTCGATCATCGGCTCCCGATACCTGCTCTCGTGTTTACGGAACAGGACGCCGTGCGGCACCACGATGGCGGCCCGTCCGCCCGTGCCGTCGAGACCCGGTTTCTTAAGCTGGCTTTCCATGTGCATGATGAACGCGTAGTCGCCGCGGTCGGCGCGCGGGAGCTTGTCCGCCCAGTCGAACCTGTCGAACGCGTCGTCCTGAAGGTCGTCTTTCGGCCAGTCCGCCGAGAACGGGAAGTTCGCGAGCACGTAGTCGAACCGCTCGAGCTCGCCCTCCCCGCTCGTGAACTGCGGGTTCCGGAGGCTGTCCTCACGTTCGACGTCGCCGTCGTACCGATGGATGAACAGGTTCATCTTCGCGATAGCCGCGACGTCGGGGTTCATCTCCTGACCCGTCAACCGAAGCGTCCTCGGGTCGCCGCCCTGTTCCTCGCGGTAGTGTCGGGCGGCCTCCACGAGCATGCCGGCGCTTCCGCAGGTCGGGTCGTGGAACTCGTCGCCGTCGTCGAACGGCGCGAGCAACCGCACCATCATCTCGACGATGAACGGCGGAGTGAAGAACTCGCCGCCGTCACGTCCTTCCTCGCTCGCGAAGTGCTTCACGAGGTCCATGTACGCCTCCCCAAGCACGTCCGGCGGCAGACGTTCGGCGCTGAGGTTCTGGGTGTCGAGATGCTGCGCGAGATCCATCAGGCGGTCGTGGTCGAGCGCGTCCGCGCCAGCGTAGTCCGCGCGAAACACACCTCCTAGCTCGGGGTTCTCGCGTTCGATTTCGTCGAACGCCTCGTTCAAGAACTCGTCCACACGCTTGTCCCGACCGAGCATGTCCTCCCACGTGTAGCCCTCGGGCACGATGAAGTCGTAGAAACTCCGGTCGCTCGCTATCTCCGGGTCCTCGAACTCCTCCAGGCGTTCCTCGTACTGATCCCTGTAGGTGTCACTCAAGACCTTGTAGAACACCATCGGCAGGATGTAGTCCTTGTAGTCAGTCTTGTCGACGGCGTTCCTAATCTTGTCCGCGCACCCGAACAACAGGCTGTCGAGCTCGCTCAACGTTATCGAAACAGAATCAGACATCTACTCTGAGTACACCTCTGTGTTCCCGCTGGAGTAGACGGCAAGCTAGCATTCAAAGCTTACTGTGCAGAGAGGTTACCGCTCAGGAGACGACGTCGCGGCGGGCTAAAGCCTCTTCCTTCGGTAGAGCGCCGCGCCCGCGAGACACGCGGCTCCGGCGACGGCGCAGAGACCCTGACCCACCTTCGGCGCGTCTCTCGCGAGGTGGCGGACGGCCTCTCGTGCTCCGTGGTGTGGGTTGTGTCGGTCGGTGTGTATCTTGCAGATGCCGTCGGTGCACTCGGCGTGCTGTCGGCCGTCTTTCTCGCGGTAGTGGCTGTATCTCGTGCGTTTCCCGATGCTCCTGCTCCAGCCTTCCGACGACCGGACGTGTGCCCGGGAGACGACGTCCTCGGTTTTCATACCCATGTTACGTTTCGCGCGTGTTTATATCTACGCGCCGCCGTCGTGGCCTTGGACGGCGCCGTACGTCGTCCGGTTCAGCCGGGCTGTTCGGCCGACGGCGACCGGCCGCCGTATGCCGGTTGAGAGCAACCGGCGGACTGCGACTACTTCGGCGGTCTCCCTCGGACCGTTCACTCGTCGCTGCCGACCGTGACGACGGGGACGGACGACGTCCTGACGACTTTGTCGGTGACGCTTCCGAGGAGAAGTCGGTCGAGTCCTCCGCGGCCGTGCGTGCCCATGACGACGAGGTCGAAGCCGCCGTCTTCGGCTAGCTCGACTATCTCTTCGGCGGGGTCGCCTGCTTTCACGACTTCGTCTGCTTCGAGGCCGCGTTCTCGGGCTCTGTCGGCGAGTTTCTCGGCGCTGTCGCTCGCTAGCTGTCGCACGCGTTCGACGTCGGCGGGCGGGCTTCCGTATATCTTGTCTTCGACGAGCGCGTCCTCGACCACGGACACCACGGTGACGTCTGCGTCGAGGGCTTCCGCGAGGTCGAAGCCCTCTTCGGCCGACTCGAACGACGCCTTGCTTCCGTCGGTAGGCAGCAGTAGCTTTTCGTACTCCATGGGATTCCCTGGGTTTCCAGCGACATATAGGTTGGAGGTGCTTGCCGGCGGCCGGGAACCAACCACACACGAAAGACGTCGGCCGCGTTACTGGGTCTATGTACGACGTCGTCGTGCTGCCGACCGACGGAGAGCCGAACAGCCAACCCGCGGTGGAACACGCCGTAGAGCTAGCCCGTCTGCACTCGGCGGAGCTACACGTCCTCCACGCAGTAGACGAGTCGCTCGTCGAGGTGCTCGACGCTCTCGACGACGAAGACCGGTCGGAGGAGGACTACCGGCGGTCTCTCGAGCGACGGGGTGAACGCGCCGTCGACGAAGCAGTCGAGAAAGCGGACGCCGTCGACGTCTCGGCCGTCGGAGAGCTACGTTACGGCTCCCCGGAGGACGTCGTCGTCGGTTACGCCGAGGAGGTCGACGCCGACCTCGTGGTCATGGGGACGAAGCACCAGCCGGAGGAGTACAGGGAGATACTCGGCAGCGTCACCGAGCGCGTGCTCAGGAGGACTCCGAGGACCGTCTCGGTCGTAAAAGCGTGAGCGCCGGATGCGCCGACGGACGCGAAGCCTACTCGGTAGCCGTCACCGGCCTCGAACGCGGTCTCGACGTCCGCGTCGAAGGCGTGGACGTGGACCCCCGGGCGATACAGACTTCCCGGCGCGGAAGGTACGAAGACGTGGACGTCGAACGAATAGAGTCGATGTCGTACGTCGACGAAGCAGACCGCTACGTCGAGGAGACCGACGACGGCTACGAGGTGACCGACGTCCTGCGTGCCGTCACGTCGTTCCACAGGTCCGACGTCATGGAGGCCATGGAGAGCCTGCGTTTCGACCTCGTCCTATGCCGCAACCTGCTTATCTACGTCGACGTCGACCGAAAACGCGGCTTCCTAGACAAGCTCCGGGACCTCGTCGCAGCCGGAGGCCTGCTGGTGCTCGGGAAGACCGAGAGACTCCCGCGCGACATGGAGGACGATCTCGAGGTGGTCGACCGATCAAACAGGGTGTACCGGAGACGTCGGTAGATTCCCTCCGGGCTGGTAGCCCGGTGCAAGCCGCACTGTTCCCGCGTTCAGTCGGCGGTAAGAGCCGACGAAACGAGCTTCGACTCCGCGCGCTTCAACCTCTGGCTGACCGCGGACTTCGACACCTGGAACTCCTCCGCGAGCTCCGCGAGACCCACGCCCGAGGGGTCGTCGTAGTAGCCCCACGAGAAAGCCTTCCTCAGGGTGTCCGCCTGTTTCTCAGTCAGGTTCGAGAGGTCGACGGAGACGGTCTCGTCGGCGTCGCCGGAGAGCGACATCCGCTCGAGCTTCACGTCGTCGACGGAGTCACGGATGGCGTCGAGAGCCCGCTTGAGGTCGTCACGTGTCGAGACGTACATGGAGAGCAGTATCCTTCCGCCTTCGACGCCCGCGATGCGCGGCACGAGGCCTATCTCCTCGAACGACGGACAGAAACAGCTGTCGTCGAGGTCTTTCTCGGCGTTCAACGTCCTTAGTTCGCCGTCCTCGTTGACGACGACGTCCGAGCGACACGAGCCGTCCATCTGGGTTCTACGTACGTCGGTTACGTCGGCGCCCCGTCGCGCCGCCTCGGCGGCGGGACAGCCGCATTCCTCGGTCGGACGTATCGACATCTCTACGTAGATCTCCCTGTCTCTACCTCTGTCGAACGCCCCGGAGAGCAGGTCGGCCGCGGTTTCCACGTCCAACGTTGGAAGTCGCGAGATTAAAGCCTGCCGCCGTTTCTCTATGGCCCGAAAAACCCCGTCATCCGCCGTACCAGTTCGACCGGGAGCCCGAGTACCGTTCGTCGTCTCCTTCGCCGCCGTCGTCGACGACGTAGTCGCCCGTGAACTCCACGAGGTCGGCTTTCGCGCTGCTGTC
Source organism: Halobacteriales archaeon (assembly GCA_046545855.1). GTDB lineage: Archaea > Halobacteriota > Halobacteria > Halobacteriales > Halorutilaceae > JAQZDA01. The sequence goes on from JBKGYY010000088.1 coordinate 4,290, forward strand.
GTACACCGTCGTTATCTTGGCCTTGGCTGTCTTGCCCGGGATGCCGCCTTCGACGCGGACGACGAAGCCGTCGCTCGTGCGACCGAGGCCGTTGCCGCGGTCGTCGGCGTCGAATATCTCGACCTCGACTACCTGGCCGGGGCTCACGGGGTCTTTAGCGGGGCTGAACTCGAAGTAGTCGCACCAGTCGACTCCGGCGCGGTCCGTGAAGTGAGCGCACTCGACGTCCGACGTAGCGGCGTCGCAGTCGTCGAGCAGGGGGCATCCGTCAACCACTGTGGTCGTAGTTCGCGCCGCTCCACCGTAAGCACTGCGACCCGACGTCAGACCTCGACCTCGTCGTAGATGTGGTCCCAAGGCCGCACGCGTTCGAGCGCCGCGGAGGCCGCGAGCACTTCGTAGTCGCCGTGCATCGGACCGACTACCTGGAGGCCGACCGGGTTGCCGTCGTCGAGACCCGCGGGAGCGCTCGCCGCCGGATGACCCGTCCAGTTGAACGGCGGCGTGAACGACCAGCCGCCGAACTCGTTGACCTCCTCTCCGTCGACGACGGAGACGCCGTCTTCTTCGCGAGGTACACGTGAGACACCGAGCGCGGGAGTCACGAGGACGTCGTGGTCGTCGAAGACGTCCTGTACGGCGTCGAAGACGCGCGTCCTGGCGACGCCCGTGAGCGCGTAGTCGACGGCGGTCGTGCCCTCGGCGTCGTCGACCATCGTCCACAGGCTGTCGGAGACTTCGTCGCGGTAGTCGCGGAGGTCTACTCCGTACTCGCGTCTAACGCTCTCGACTACGGCGCGGAGGCCGGAGGTGAACGTCGTCCACATTGGTTCCACGAACTCGTCGATGGAGAGACCGTGGTCGACCTCGACCTCTTCGACTTCGGCGCCGGCGTCCTCGAGCGCGTAGGCGGCTTCTTCGACTTCTTGTTCCACGCCGGGTTCGACTGGAAGCAGGTCGAGGTCCCGGCTGTACGCCACCCGCCATCCGTCGACGTCTTCGTCGACGGCGTCCCGGTATCGTACGTCGCGGTCGGGGAGCGACGCCGGGTCACGGGGATGCGGGCCCGCGGTGACGTCGAGCATGAGCGCGGCGTCCTCCACCGAGCGAGCGATGGGGCCGAGCGCGACGTGGTGGGTTTCGCGTCCGAATGCGTTGGGTCGGACGTCGTCGGGAACGAGGCCGTAGCTGGTCTTGAGGCCGTAGACGCCGGACAGCGACGCCGGGATGCGTATAGAGCCGCCTGCGTCGCTACCCGTCGCCAGCGGGACGACGCCGGCGGCGACTGCGGCGGCGCTTCCGCCCGACGACCCTCCTGCGTTGGCTTCGACGTCGAACGGCGACGCCGTCGAGCCCACTAGCTCGTTGTTCGTGACGCCCTTGTGACCGAACTCCGGCACGTTGGACTTGCCGACGAAGACGGCGCCCTCGTCCTCGAGACGTTCGACGAACGCCGCCGTCCGCGGCGCCACGAAACCCTCGAGGGGTTTGACGCCGAAGGTGTGACGCGTGCCTTTCTTCATAGCGCGGAGGTCCTTGAGCGCTATCGGTACGCCGGCGAGCGCGCCGTCGACGTCCTCCGCCATCTCTCGCGCGAGGTCGTCGGTCACCGTCACGAAGGCGTTGACTTGGTCTTCGACCTGGTTTAGGCGCGCGAGCGCCGCCTCCGCGACGTCGGACGCCTTCGTCTCTCCCTCTCG
>JBKGYY010000089.1:0-5862 GCA_046545855.1 Halobacteriales archaeon
AGTTCGCCGACGAACTCGTCGACGACTTCGACGGCGTCGTCGTACCGAGCGGGGTCGCCGGGGCCGTTCGACACGAAGACGGCGTCAGGGTCGACGTCCCGGACGTCGCCCGGGGAGACGTCGTAAGGCAGCCGGACGACGTCGACGTCGCGCCGCCGGAGCGACTCCACGATGTTGGCCTTGCAGCCGCAGTCTATCAACGCGACTTCGGCGTCCGAACCGCCGTAGCCCTTCAGGCGCTCGGGTTCGTCGACAGTCACACGCGCGCCGAGGTCGAGCGTCTCGATGTCCGGGCAGTCGGCGGCTAGCTCGCGGGCGCGCTCCTCCGTTGCGTCCTCGCCGACCACGAGGCCGGCGTTCATCGTTCCGTGCTCGCGCGTCCTGATGGTGAGCGCCCGGGTGTCGACGCCGCTCATCGCCGGCACGCCCTCGGCTTCGAACCACTCGAGGACGTCGGGCGGCGACGTCGAGAACTCACGGGCGATGCAGGCTTCGGCCTGTATCCCCTCGCTCTGGAAGCTCTCGGGGTCGACGCCGTAGTTGCCGATGAGCGGGTACGTGAACATCAGCATCTGGAAGGCGTACGACGGGTCCGTCAGCGACTCCTCGTAGCCCGTGTACTGCGTCGTGAACACCAGCTCGCCCTGGACCTCGCCGGGTGCGCCGTGACCCTCTCCCTCGACGACCGTGCCGTCTTCGAGCGCGAGGTAAGCCTGCATCTCGGTCATCTACCGGACGCAGGAACCACGATGTCAAAAACCGTTCGAAACCTATTATCCAGCCGCCGACGAACCCCGCCCGTGGCAAACGGAACCGCGGAAATCCTGCACATCTACCGCGAAGGAGACGACGACCCCGCGAAGTGCAGCGCCCTCAGGCTCGAACGGATGGAGGTCGCCACCCTCCACAGCCACGTCGAGACGCTGCCCGAGGGCACGGTGCTCGACCCCTACGCGGACACGGCGCTGTCGCCCGCTGACGCCTTACCCGTCGTCGCGGTGGACGCGTCCTGGGAGAACGCGGAAGAAGTGTTCGGACAGGTGGACGGCCGCAGGCGGGCGCTGCCTTTCCTCGTCGCAGCCAACCCCTTGAACTACGGCAAGCCGTTCCAGCTAAACACGTCGGAAGCCTGCATCGCCGCGCTGTACGTCGTCGGTGAACGAGACGCTGCGCGGGAGGTAGCGGACGCCGTCGACTACGGCGACACCTTCCTCACCCTGAACCGCGAGCCTCTCGAGCGGTACGCCTCGTGCACCGACAGCACCGAGGTCGTGGAGGTTCAGGAGGACTACCTCGAAGAGGAGAACGGGGATACGGCTTCGACGGAGTAGGTTTTACTTCCCTTCGAACTCGGGGTCGCGGCCCTGCGCGAACGCCATCACGCCTTCCTCGACGTCGTCGCTCTGGCTGATGCTGCTCTGCACCCAGGCTTCGCGTTCGAGCGTGGCGTCGAGGTCGTTCTCGGCGCCGTAGTGCAGCAGGCTCTTGGATGCGCCGATGGCCTTCGTCGGCCCGGAGGCTATCTCGTCGACGAAGTCGTCGGCTGCCTTCTGGAAGCTGTCGTCGGGGTACGCGTGGTTGATGAGACCGATTTCCTCGGCTTCAGTGGCGGAGACGTCGCGGCCGGTGAAGACGAGTTCCTTCGCCTTCTTCATGCCGACGAGACGCGGGAGCACGTAGCTGCCGCCGCTGTCCTGCGACAGCCCGATTCGAGCGAAGAGTTCGGCGAAGACGGCGCTCTCTTCGGCGACTGTGAGGTCGCAGGCGAGCGCGAGGTTGCAGCCCGCGCCCACAGCGTGGCCTTCGACCTTCGCGACCGTCGGCTTCTTCATCCGGTGTAGCTCGCGTATGATGTCGTGGAGGTCGTTCTCTATCAGCTCGACTATCTCCGGTGGCTTCGTGCCACCGAACTTCATCAGCTCGTTGACGTCCGCGCCCGCGCAGAAGGTTCCGCCTGCGCCTTCGAGCACGACGCAGCGTGCGTCTCCGCGCCTTATCTCCCGTAGCTCCTCGGTCAACGCCCTCATCGTGTCGTGGTCGAGCGCGTTCTTCACGTCCGGTCGGTCTATGGTGACGGTGGTCACGTCGCCTGCGTCGTCGACTTGTACCTTGGACATGGGTTAGGCGTGGCGGACGGCTAAGAAATAGCTTCCGCTGGTTCAGGCGGGGGAGGACGGGGTTTCGAAACCGTGTATGGCAAACGTTAAACTTAGGTGGATGCTGAGTCCGAGTATGGCACGTTTCCCCGAAGCCGAGGAGAGGCTGCTGGAGAAGCAGATCTGCATGCGGTGCAACGCCCGCAACCCTAAGGACGCCACGTCTTGCAGGAAGTGCGGCTACGCGAAGCTACGTCCGAAGAACCGAGAACGACAGACGGGATAGGAATCCAGCCGCATCTCGTATGTCCTGGGCATACAGCCGTTTTTCCGCCGACTCGTTTTTCTGCTTCGCGGGTTAGACGGCCGTAGCCACGGTTCGACCACGGCCCGGTTTCTATATCTCGCCTTTCGTGCTCGGCACGCCCTCGCGCCTCCCTTCGAAAGCCGTGGCTTCGTCTAACGCGAGAGCGAACGCCTTGAAAGCCGCCTCGACGACATGGTGGTCGTTGTCGCCCGAGGCGCGCACGTGGAGCGTGAGCCCGGCGTTGGCGGCGAACGACGAGAAGAAGTGCTCGACCATCTCCGTCGACAGGTCGGCGACCCGGCTCCGCAGGAGGTCGACGTCGGCCTCGGTGTGCGGTCGGCCGCTGACGTCGACAACCACGGAGGCCAGCGCCTCGTCCATCGGCGCCCTGGCGTCACCGAAACGCCGGATTCCAGCGCGGTCGCCGAGCGCTTCGTCGAACGCCATGCCAAGCGTTATAGCGACGTCCTCGACCGTGTGGTGGTCGCCTGTCTCGTCGACGTCTCCTTCGGCGTCGACGCCGACGTCGAAGAAGCCGTGTTTCGCGAACCCCGCGAGCATGTGGTCTAGGAAGCCCACGCCGGTGTCGACGTCCGCCTCGCCCTGGCCGTCGACGTCGACTTCGACGTGGACGGCCGTCTCACCCGTCTCTCGTTCGACCTCCGCTCTCCTTTCCGTCAATCTAACGCCCTCCTGGCTTCGTCGTACGTCAGACGTCCCTCGTAGAAAGCAGTACCGATGACGACTCCCGAGGCACCCGCCGACCGCAGCGCCCGGACGTCTTCCGTCGTCGTCACGCCTCCCGACGCGACGACGGGGACGTCTACCTCCGTGACGACGCGTCGCACCGGGTCGTCGTTCACGCCCTCGAGCAGTCCCTCGGTGTCGACGTTGGTGTAGAGCAGTGACTCCGCACCCTGGCGCTCGAACTCGCGGGCGAGTTCGACGGGCGTGACGCCGGAGCCCTCCTGCCATCCCTCGACGACTACCTCGCCTCCCCGGGAGTCTATCGAAGCCATGACGTTGCCGTGCTCCGACACCTCCGAGACCACGTCCGGGTTCTCTACGGCGGCGGTGCCGAGTATCACCCGTTCGACACCGAGCTCGAACAGCACTCGTGCGTCTTCGACGGAGCGGACCCCACCTCCAACCTGTAGTTCCACGTCCAGTCCGGCGATGGCTTCGATGGCGTCGACGTTCTCGCGCTCGCCATCGAACGCGCCGTCGAGGTCGACGACGTGGAGCGTGTCGGCTCCCTCCTCTATCCAGCGTTCGGCGGCTTCGACGGGGTCGCCGTAGGTCGAACCCGTGTCTCTCTCGCCTTGCACTAGCTGGACGCACTCGCCGTCCTCGACGTCGACGGCGGGTATCACGTCCACCTGTCTACTCACCCTCTTCGTCGTCGACGAACTCGTCTATGTCGTACCACTGGTCCTCCCCCTCGTAGAACTCGTCGACGTTCTCGACCTTCTCGCTTATGTCGTCTGTCATCGACCTGGATACGACGGCAGCGATATAAAAGGTTACCCGGGTGAAACACCGTCGAACGACGTACGGCCCCGCCCTAGGTTTAAGCCGTAGACCGCCCAAGCCAAGCCGATGATAGAGTTCGATACCGCGAGACAGCTTTTCCGCGGTAGGGACATGCCTCTGGCTTTCGTCGACCTCGAGGCGTTCGACTCCAACGCCGACGACGTCGAAGCGCTCGCGGGAGACCTCGACGTACGCGTGGTCACGAAGTCGCTGCGATGCCGCTGGCTGATAGACCGAGTGATGGAGCGCGAGGGCTTCACGGGCTTGATGTGTTACTCGGGCTACGAGGCCGCGTGGCTCGCCGAGGACCACGAAGACGTCATGGTCGCCTACCCCGTCTGGAACACCGACGAGATACGGCGGGCGGCGGAGGCCGACGTCACCCTCACGGTCGACTCCAGGGAGCACGTCGACCGCGTCGCCGACGTCGGCGACACCGGCGTCTGCGTCGACCTCGACGTCTCGTCCTCCTACCCAGGACTGCACTTCGGCGTCCACCGGTCTTCTCTCGACCCCTCGGACGTCGTCGAGCTCGCGCGCTACGCCGAGAGCCAGGGCCTCGAAGTCCGTGGCGTAATGGGGTACGACGCACAGATTGCCGGCCTGCCCGACCGGTCGCCCGCGCAGAACTCCGTCGAGAACTTCGCTGTACGCACTCTCAAGAGGAGGTCGTGGGGAGACGTCGTCGAGACGAGGCGGCGTGCGCGCGAGCTGATGGAGGAAGCCGGATTCGACGTCTACTACAACGGCGGCGGAAGCGGAAGCCTCGCGCGCTCGACGGAGGACGACTCGCTGACGGAGGTCGCCGTCGGCTCGGCGTTCTACATGCCCGCCCTGTTCGACCACCACGACGACGTCGAGTTCGAGCCCTCCGCTGGCTACGCCGTCGAGGTAGTCCGCCGGCCGCGCGACGACGTATACACCTGCCGGGGCGGCGGCTACGTCGCCTCCGGCGGAGGGGAGGACAGACAGCCGGTGTTCGTACATCCGGCGACGGCGGAGGCGACTCGCGAGGCGTTCGGCGAGGTCCAGACTCCCGTCCGGTACGAGGGCGACCTGTCTCTCGGCGACCCCGTCGTGCTCCGGCACGCGAAAGCCGGTGAGCTCTGCGAGCGGTTCGACGACCTCCTCGTCGTCGACGACGGAGACGTCGACGTCCGCCCGACGTACCGCGGTGAAGGCAGGTGTTTCATGTGACTTGGTCGAACTGGTCGGGCTCCGTCGACTGCGACGCCGAAGTCGTGCGGCCGCGGAACCGCGACGACGTCGTCGACGTGCTGTCCACGGCGTCGACTGCGAGGCCTGCGGGCAGCGGTCACTCGTTCAGCCCGCTGGTGGCGAGCGACGACATAGTGCTCGATTTCTCGCGGATGGACGACGTCGCCGTCTACGAGGACGAAGCCGTCGCGGTGGTCCAGCCGGGAGTCACCCTCGGGGAGATGAACGAAGCCGCCGGCCGCGTCGGCCTGACGATGGAGAACATGGGCGACGTCGACCGCCAGACGGTCGTCGGAGCCGTGTCGACGGGTACGCACGGAACCGGTGAGTTCGGCGCTCTCGCGAACTACGTCTCCGGCGTCGAGGTCGTTACTCCCGACGGCGACGTCGAGTGGATCGACCGCGACGACCCCAGGCTGGAGTTCGCGGCTATCTCTCTCGGCGCGCTCGGAGTCGTGACCTCGCTCGAGTTCGAGCTAGTCGACGACTACGGACTGAGGATGGAGCGCCGGAGGGAGCCTCTCGAAGACGCCGTATCTAACTTCCGTCAGCGCGTCCGAGACAGCCGGAACCACGAGTTCTTCTGGTTCCCGCACACGGAGACCGCGATAACCAAGACGTCCGTCGAAGCCGACGTCTCCGGCGGAAGCCGGGGTGACGCTGGAATCGCGAACAAGGCGTTCGAGCTACTGTGTCGGTCGGTCGACC
>JBKGYY010000090.1:0-5808 GCA_046545855.1 Halobacteriales archaeon
CGTCGTCGTTCGGGGTTCCTGTGTCGTCCTCTCCTCCATGCGTCCCGGGTCCTCCGCCCCCTCCGCTGACGTCCTCGTCGCCAGCGTCTCGTTCTTCTCCTTCGTCGCCGTTCGGACCGTCGACTCCCACCTCGTTCCCCTCGGCGTCACTGTTCGCGTCATCCGCGTTCGCCTCGTCGTCCTTGTCATCCCCGTCCCCGGCGTCTCGGCCTCCGTCGGCCAGCGGCAGACCGACGTCCCGGACGCGGTTACCGGCATCCGATTCCGGCTCTCTTTCTTTCATCACCGGGGACTTAAACCCAAACCGTGATATGTGTTTGGGCGGTTCCGCCAGTCGTAGAGGCGTTCAGCCTCAGAACTGCCGCCCGAAGGCGCTCGATCCAACGCCGAGCCAGTTCACGCCGTCCGCAGACGCTCGACCACGAGTTCCTCGTCCAACGCCGCCAGCAACGGACCCAGCTTCGGACCGCTGTCGCTCCCGAGGAACAGACGGTAGCCGTCGGCGAAGAAGCCGCCGACGTCGACGTCGTGCTCGCGCGCAGCCTCGAAGATAGCGTTTTGTATCTCGTCTGGGTCACCGCTCGACTCCACGACGTCGGCGACGTCGGCGAAAGCCTCCCGTGTCGAGTCGTCGAACTCCACCTCGGGCGGACCTTCGACGACCCTCACGTCGTACTCGTTCTCGAACCAGCGCGACCACGTCCGCGCCAGCTCGATACGACGGAGCGAGGCCTCGACGTCGCGCTCCGACGCGTCGTCCGATAGATGACCGCTCCGCCTCAACACGTCGAGACGCGCGTCGTCGTCTTCCGCCACGCCTACCATCGCAGCGAACGAGTACGGCGGCCTCCGCGGCGGCTCCGCGCCGTGGCCGACGTCGGGGTAGACGCGCTCGGCGTAGAGCGCTTCCTCGGGGTCCGCGGCCTCGATGTCGCCTCGCCTGACGGCTTCCACGCGGTCGAACTCGTTCACAAGGTGGTCTACCTCGCTCGGCCTGAAGTCACGCTGTTTTGACGGGTTCAACGAGAAGAAGTAGAGCAGGACCTCGGGTTCCACGACGTCGAGCAGCTCGTCCACCGTGTAGACGTTGCCCTCCGACGCGCTCATCTTAGCTCCCTCCACGAGGAAGAACTCGTAGACCAGGGGCTCCGGCGGCTCCACGTCGTAGACGCGCTCGGCTATCTCGACGCCGCTCGGCCACGAGCCCTCCGCGTGGTCTTTGCCGAACGGCTCGAAGCCGACGTCGAGCGCCATCCACTGCGCCGGCCACTCGAACCTCCACGGAAGCTTGCCGTCCCGGAGCGAGCAGACGCCCTCGTGACCGCATCCCTCGACGTGTTCGCCGCCGAGGTCGGCGTCGACGCAGACGTACGACGCCTCCCACGAGTCGAGGTCGAACGACGTCACCGTCGCCGTTATCCTGCCGCAGCGCTCGCACCGGGCCATGTACGGCACGTAGTCGTCCGACGCCGACGCCTGGTGCTCCGAGATGACGTCGCGGCTGACGTCCAGCCTCTCGAGCGCCAGCCCGATGGCTTCGTCGAACTCGCCGGCCGAGTACATGGCGTCGTTCGACCGCATCTCCACGTCGATCCCGAGGGCGTCGGCGTCGCGGGCCAGCGCGCCGGTGAAGTGCTCGGCCCAGCTATCCGCCGTCCCGAAGGGCGCGGGTACGTCGACGTACGGCCTGCCGACGTGTCGCTCTAGCTCGCTCCTCCTCGGTTCGGGTAGCTCTACGACGTCGCCGTCGGCGTCGACGACGTGTGAGGGGACCCTACGGAGCGGGTCGCGGTCGTCGCTCGTGAACACCTGCCGGACGTCGTCCACGGCGTACCCTGTGTCACCCGATTCGGCGCGGCGTTCGAGGGCCCTGCGGACGAAGTAGCCGCGGGCTATCTCGTTGAAGTTCCCGATGTGCGGGACTCCGCTCGGGCTGACGCCTCCCTTGACCACCGGAGGTCTGCCGGCTTCGGCCACCCTGCGGGCGGCTTCGTCGGCCCAGAACTCCGACGCTCTACCACGTCCTCCGTCGACGTGACCGTCCAGCTCGGATTCGTCTTCCGTCATCTACGATCGGTAGTCGTCGAGCGCACCCTGTATCTCGACGTCGCTGTCCACGACGTCGGTGCCCGCGTGCTCGCCCGTGAGCACAGCTGTCTCGATGTCGTCCGGGTCGCCGCCGTCAAGCACTATAGTACGCATCCTGCTCCGCTCGATTATCTTCGCCGCCAGCGCGTCGACGACGCTGTTCGTCCCCGCGTCCATCTGAGTCTGCATGACGATTTCGACGAGTTCCTCGGGCGTCAGGCGGTCTATCTTGCTCGCTTCGGCGTCCTCGCGCGGGTCGCCGGTGTAGACGCCGTCGACGCTCGTCGCGTAGACCAGGAGGTCGGCGTCGGTGTACTCGCTGAAGACCGCGGCGACGGCGTCCGTCGTCTGCCCCGGCGCCATGCCGCCCATCACGGGGACCTTGTCGTCGGCGAGCGCGTCCTCGGCCTCACGGTACGACGTAGGAGGCTCCGGGTAAGCGCCTTCGAGAGCGCTGATCAGCAGACGGGCGTTCACCCGCGTGACGTCGATGCCGAGGTAGTCGCACATCGAGTCGTTCGCCCCGAGGTCGCGTGCGACGCCGATGTAGTCGCGAGCAGTCTTGCCTCCGCCGACGACGACGGCGACGCCGTGCTCCTCCGCGACGCTCTCTATCGCTCGGGCGTAGCCGCGGACGGCGTCGGCGTCGAGCTCCGGCACGAGTATCGAGCCGCCGATGGAGACGACAACGTTCATCCTGTCGACTGGTTCGTGCAGGCGGTAGTTAACGCTTGTCTAAAACAACCGACGTTCGGCCTTCGGTAGAGCTTCCGTCGTGACCTCGTGCACGCCTTTATCCCTCGAAGCTCGGCAGGCTGACCTGGTAGCAGCCGTCCTCCTGGAGCGCGATGATCTTCTCGTCGCGGTCGTAGAGGTTCATGAGGTTTAGCTCGTAGCTCCCGGGCTCCACGATACGTATCGTCTCGAACTGCTCCATCAGACGCTGACGGGCTTCCTCGCCGCCGACGCGTTCGTACCGCGTCGACGAGGAGGACGACGTACCGTCGGCTGACACGTCGTCGACGTCCGCGGCCTCGCCCGAGTCGCCCGTCCGGAACCTCCCGCCGTAGCCGTCCTCGTACTCCGACCTCGCTTCGATGAGCTCTCCGTCGGCGTCGCGCTCGCCCTTCGTGGCGCTGTCTCCGTCTCCCGCGTACTCGTCACCGAGCGGGTCGGGCCAGTCTGCTAGCTCGGGACCGGCTGTCTCCGCGCGCGCCCGACTCTGGCTCGGCGCCTCTCCCGGAGCCGACTCCATGACCTCGGCGGCGTCACCGTCCTCCGGCTTCGGGTCCGCAACAGGTGCGTCCGCCGGAGAAGCCCCGGACGCCCCTGCATCCGAGACCTCTCGGACGTAGAAGAACTTGGTTCCGTCGCACGAGGGACAGCCGTCGAACACCTCGGTGGCTCCGTCGGCGTACACCTCGCCGCATCCGACGCATTCGTGGGGCATGGCTGTCTATTTAGTCGACACGAGCGCGCTGATCAGTTCGCTGTCCTTGTGAAGCGTCTCTATCTGGTTCGCGGGACCTATCACGGTGAGCTTCGACGTCCGGTCGCCGAGGAACCTGTCGAGGAAGCCCGACCGAGTCGACGGCCTCGGATGGGTCTCGATGTCTATGCCGCTGAAGCCGTCGGGCGATATCTCGGACATCGTGACCTCGATGAGCTTCGACTCCTCGTCGGGCGATAGCCCGCTCTCGAGTATTACGACCTTGCCCTCGCGGACGCCGTCGAGGATGAAGTGTATCTTCTCCATCGACGTCATGTCCTGCATCCGCTCGGCGCTGATGACGTCTATCTGAATCGACTCCTTCGGTTTTTCTAGTTGTTCCGGCATCGATATCACCCGAACGTAGCCGCTATGCGGCCGTACAGTTCGTCCATGTTCTCTCCTTCGAGCCCGCTGAGCGGCACCGTCTCGTGCTGCGGGAACGCCTGGTCTATCCTTCCGGGCGACGCGTCCTCGAGGTCGACCTTGTTCGCGATGATGAGTATCGGGAGGTCGCGGCTCTCGATTATCCCGGTGAGCATCGTGTTGACCTGCGTGAACGGGTCGAGCGAAGAGTCGAGGACGTAGATCACGCCGTCGATGTCCTCCTTGAGCCAGTGCATGGCTTCGGCGACGCCTTCGGTGGCCTCACGGCTTCGTTCGACTGCGTCTTCTTTCTCCATGCCGAACTGCGTGAACTCGTTGTAGTCGACCTTCGTCGTCACTCCCGGGGTGTCGACGATGTCGAGCGTCACGCTGTTGCCGTCTCGTTCGATGGTGACGTCCTCCTTCCTGTGCGCCCGGCGGGTTTCGTGCGGTATCTGGCTCTCGGCACCCATCGCCTCTCCCGTCCAGTCTCGTGCGATGCGGTTTGCGAGCGTGGTCTTTCCGGCGTTCGGCGGCCCGTAGATGCCTATCCTCGCCGTGCCGTCGTCGCCGATGAGGCTGTTAACGGTGTCGGAGATGCTGGTTTTTAGCTGTCCTATTATTCCCATTCTATCCCTCGTGTAGTGTACGGTATCTCGGGTTCCTGAGTTTATAAAGTTCAGTCAGACCACCGTCATACACCCCTTGATTTCGACTGGAGAAACGCAAGACTTCGTCGGCTGACTGGTGACGACGCCGAGTTTTACAGTTCCGAGTTCGGAGACGAATGTCGTTCGGTGAACGTCCTGGTTCTCCTTCTAATCCTGGACGTAGGGGAAACCGGTGTCTACGAACAGGGAACCGATTGCCTTCGTAGAGGTAACCGACGGTGAGGTAACGATTCTGTGGATTGAACAAACCGTTCGTGAACCCCGAGCACGTGCCGTGTTGATTGGGTTTCTGAAGTCTTCGTGCTGGGTTCTAGGGTAGTCTATTCGTGAAAGCGTGCGGGAGGTAACGTGGGCTCCGGCTGTCGGTCGAGTAAGAGTGGAGAGCGCTTTAGTTGTCGATAGGGGGCTACCCCTTGGTTTCGGCTGGAGAGCGACGTAACGCCCCCGGTTCGTCCTCAGCTTAGTTACAGTAGAGTTAGTGTTAGTAAGTTGATATGTACTGACCTGTTGTGGTGTTAACTAATCTAACTATAGATAATTAGTGGTATTTAATTATACTGATTTCGAGCGGAGGAACTCTTCTGGCGGTCCAAAACGACCAAAAACCATCACGAGCCTATTGTAACATCGTCTCGTGGCCTCAATCCTTCGGAGTTAGGTCTGCGGAGGTAGGTGACTGATACACTTCCAGCCGATATCTCGGATGTCGCAGCTCTCCTGAGGTGTAGTTAGGTTCCTCAGGTTAGGTCCTCACGTTAGGTAATCTCGAACCCGTCAAAGTAGCTTCTAACCGTTCGCTGTTGCAACATCACGTCTCTCTCATCTTCCTCCTGCACGGAGTCTTCCTAATTCTCCCTACGGCTTGGATTGTTCCGTCTAAATCGCTGTACCGAGCGGTTGTCGCGATAGGTTTATAGTGATTGTACCCCGTCAGGGTCGTCCGGTTTCAGGGCTGTATAGTCTCAAGAAGATGATCTCGATATAGGTGGTTTCGATCGTTTCTGGCCGTACTCTCTCCGTCCGCTTCTCACCTGAACCACCGGTCAACCAGCCTGGTGCTCCGTAACGCTAGCTTCTGGAAAGTTTACTTCTCCGGACACTTGCTCCTCCGTAACGCTTGCTTCTCCAGACACCCACCCACCCGGACACCAACCTTACCGGACACCAACCCTACCCGGACACCGGTTTCCAGTC
>JBKGYY010000091.1:0-5788 GCA_046545855.1 Halobacteriales archaeon
AGCCGTCGGTGGGATTTGAACCCACGGCCTAGTCCTTACGAAGGACTCGCTCTACCAGCTGAGCTACGACGGCGCGGGTTGTGGTAGCCGTGAAATCCGCATAAGGGTTACGCATCCATCGTGCTGTTGTGCCGAGTTCGCGCCGACATCTTTCCAAGTCAGGTTGACGTCTCCACACGGAACCCGAAAAGCTACTTGTGTAGGCGCGCCTACGTCCGCCGATGGAAGCCCCGGACACCGTCGACGTGCTCGCGAGCAAGGCCGACGCCACGCGGTACCAGATTCTCGTCGAGGTCGCGGGAAGACAGCCCGCGGTCAACCAGCGCGAGATAGCCGAGGCCATCGACGTGACGTCGCAGGCCGTCAGCAGCTACCTCAAGGAACTCGAAAGCGAGGACTTCGTAGTCCGGAGGGGGCGCGGGCGTTACGAAGTGACGAAGGAAGGCGTCGACTGGTTGCTCCAGCAGACCGACGCCCTCCGGGGTTACGCCGAACACGTGACCGAGGACGTCGTCGGCGACGTCGAAGCCGAGTCCGTGGTAGCGGCCGGCGACGTCGAACGAGGCAATAGGGTCCGGCTGGAGATGGAGGACGGCGTCATGACGGCGCGGCCGCTCGACGGCGACGCGGTGGACGCTGCGACGGCGGAGGCTGTCTCGGACGCCGAGGCGGGCGAGGCAGTCGCGGTCACCGGGTTCGAAGGCATCCTCGACTACGAACCAGGCGACGTCACCGTGGCGAGCGTGCCACACGCGACGCGGAGCGCCGTCGCCGACGTCCAAACGCTCGCCGGCGAGGCGGAGGACCACGACGTGGTCGCCGCGCTCGGCGTCGAAGCCCTGGCCGCGCTACGTCGCGCGGACGTCGACGTCGACCTGCGTTTCGGAGTCGTCGAAGGCGTGCCCGAGGCCGCGGCCCGCGGTCTCACGTGTTACGTCGTCGTCGTCGAGGACCGCGTCCACGAGGTCTCGGAGGCGCTCTCCGACGACGGACTCGGCTACGAGGTCGTGGAAGCCGTCGAGTGACGTTCGACCCGAGGCCGCATTCACCCAGGACTACATCTCACGTGATCTCTCGAGCGCTTCGACCGCCGGCAGGCTCTCGCCGGAGAGCACGGCGGTCGACGCGCCGCCGCCCGACGAGACGTGGTCGAAGCCGTGTACGTCGAAGGTTTCGACGGCGGCCGCGGTGTCGCCTCCGCCGGCGACCGACATATCGGCTTCGACGGCGCCGCGGAACACTTCGCGCGTGCCGCGCTGGAACGCCGGTTCCTCGTAGACGCCCGGCGGGCCGTTGACGACGGCCGTTCCCGCGTTCGACAGAACCCCGGAGTACTCTACCATGGTCTCGAGGCCGACGTCGCACGCCTGTTCGTCGACGGGGAGTTCGTCGACGGATACCTCGACGCGCTCGCCTTCGACCTCGACGGCGACGTCGCTCGGCAGCACTATCTCGTCGTACGAACCGAGGACGTCCCGTGCGTCGTCGAGGAGTTCGACGTGGCCTTCGGCTTCCATGAACTCACGCGTGCCAGGGCCTACGTCGACGTCGTCCGCCATCAGCAGGAGGTTGCCGAGCACTCCGGAGGCGAGCACGCTGTCGGCGCCGCCGTCTTCGAGGACGTTCTCCACGACACCGAGTGCGTCGGCGACCTTGGCGCCGCCGAGCGAGTAGACGACGGGTTCGGGTGCGTCCTCGAGGCCGCCGAGCACGTCTAGCTCGCGTTCCATCAGTTTACCCGCGTAAGACGGGAGGCGGAGGGGGAAGCCGACGAGCGAGGGCTGCGAGCGGTGTGCGGCGCTGAAGGCGTCGTCTACGTAGGCGTCGAACAGCGGCGCCAGCCGTCTCACGAGATGGGTGTCGGCTGCGTCCTCGGGCGCGGTCTCGATGTACTCCTCGCTGTAGAAACGTACGTTCTCGAGGAGGACGACGTCGCCTGGCGTCGCCTCGCGCACCGTGTCTCGTGCGTGGGAGCCGAAGACGTCGTCGACGTAGGTGACCGGCCGTCCGAGCAGCCGGCCGAGGCGTTCGGCGTGTCGTTCTAGCGTCGTGAAGTCGTGTTTGCCTGGCCTCGACTGGTGTGCGAGGAGGGTGACGGCGGAGTCCGAGAGCGCGTCTACGGTCTCGACGTGTAGTTTTATCCGTCGGTCGTCGAGCAGTCTGCCCGTCGTGGGGTCTAGAGGCGAGTTTAGGTCGACGCGGACGAGCACGTCTTTCCCGGCTGAGTTCAGGTCGTCGAGCGACCGGGCTTGCATTGGCTGAACCTGGCTTTACCGGCGATTAATTCTTGTGGTGGCGTTCGGCGTCAGTCGACGTTGAAGCCTTCGTCGCGGAGGAAGTCCTCGACTCGGTCGGCGTGGTTGCCCTGTAGCTCGACGGTGCCGTCTTCGGCGGTGCCGCCGCACGCGAGTTTCTTCTTGAGCTTCGTCGCTATATCGCCGACGTCTATGTCCGTGGGGTCGAAGCCTTCGACGACGGTCACCTCTTTGCCGTACCTGCGTTCTTCGACGCGTATCTTGATGCGCTGGCTCTCTTTGGCGACGTCCTCGCATATGCAGAGGTCGTCGGGCAGGCCGCAGGTGGGGCAGACCTCAGCCATCCTCGTCCCCCGTGTCGGTGGTCTCCCCTGACCTCTTCATTATATGGGTGAGGAGAGCGGCTTGGCCTCCCGCGCCGTCTCCTTGAGCATGAGGATGTCGCCGGTCCTGACGGGTCCGACGGCGTTTCTCGTTAGAACCCTCCCCTTGTCGTCTCCCTCTAGAACTCTTGCTCTGACCTGCATGGCTTCTCCGTGCATGCCGGTCTTGCCTACGACTTCGACTACCTCGGCCGGCGTGGCGTCCCTCGCTTCGTCGTTTTGTTCCTCTGCGGACATTTAGCGAGGCTAGATATCCGGGGACGTAGAATAAGGGTTACGCTTGTTCGAACCGGTCGTGTCAACCTCTTGATACTTACCGAAGGCTTGAGGGGAGACGCAGCCCTCGAACCCAGTATGAGCGACGAAACGTACTCGGACAGCGAGGTCGAGCGACACGTCGAGGAACTCGAGGGATGGAGCTACGACGGCGAACGCATAAGACGGAGCTACGACTTCGACTCGTACCTCGCGGGAGTCGACTTCGTCGTAGAGGTAGCTGACCTCGCGGAGAAAGCCAACCACCACCCCGACGTCCACGTCGGCTACAAGGAAGTCGAGGTCAGCCTGAAGTCCCACGACGTCGACGGCATCACCGACAGGGACTTCGACCTCGCGGAAGAGATAGAGGCGCTGCCGAGGTAACGTCGAGCGAGCGGGCGAGCGAAGCCGAGGCCCGGTTCAGCCGCGCCACTCCTCGAACTGCCGTTCGACCCTCTGGCTGAGTTCGACGCCGTACTCCGAGAGCACGGTGTTGTATCGCTCGCGGTCGTCCTCGGGTACGTCTGCGTCCTCGGGTATACGTGGCACGCCGAAGGTGTCGAGCGCGACCACCTCTTCGCCGTCCTCCTCCGACCGGTATATCTGGTACTCGACGTTACCCCATATCCCGTCCTCCCCTCTCTCCCTCATCTCCCTGTGGAGCTCGTTTATCTTACGGAGGTCGTCGTCCGTCAACGTCGAGTCACCGCCGAACACCTCGCGCTGAGCTTCCTCGACTGCGTCTTTGATCCATCCCTCTAGCTCGTCCTCTGCTTCGCTGACTCGCTCCTCGACTGCCATGCACTTGCTTGGACGACGAAAGATATTAAGTTAACCCTGGCTTACTCGAGCTTATTCCCACCTTACAGGTGAGGGCCGCGCTTCAGCCGTCCACGTCGAGACGGCTCTCCACGCGCTCGCGCACGCGCTGACCGAGGCCGTCGAGCGCGACGTTCAGACGCGAAACCTGCGCCCAGCTATCGAGGACGTCGTCGTGCTCGTTCTTCCAGTCCCGGGGTATCGCCGGCGACTCGTATCCAACGCGGTCGACGTCGGCGTCCCAGAAGAACTCGAACTCGTCGAGCAGGCCGAGTTGCTCGACGGCCTCCATGTCACCGTCCTCTAGCTCGTCGTCCACCCAGCTTTCGACGGCGTCGCCCCAGACCTCGTCGACCAGATCGCGGGTGCGGCTCTCCATGTCCTGCCGTCGTCCTCCGACCGGTTATCTCCATCGAAGCCGGCCGTCGCCCGCCTACCTCCGGGTGCGCCGGGCGGACGGCGTCGACGCCCGTGGCAGTGGCTCTATGTAGGTCCTCTGAAGCCAGACGACGATCAACGTCGACGCCACGAGGCTGACGGCGGCGACGTAGAACAGCGTGCCGACGCCGAGCGCCAGCAAGCCGTCGACTATACGTCCGCTGCCCTCGCTCAGTAGCAGCACGAAGAACACGGCGCCTGCGGCGCCGAGCACACCGGTCTTCACCGCCTCTATCTCGGGCGCCCCGCGGTACTCCGTCACGAAGACGAGTAGCGGGAAGACGACGGCGCCCACCGTAGCGTGGACGTAGAGGGGCATAGCCTCTATCGACAGCGTCCTCATGAGGTTGATGAGGCCGATGGTGCCCACGGCTATCACGGTGGACACGGCGAGCAGCAGACCGAGCCTAATCTTGATGAAGTCCTCGAACTCAGTCTCTTGGTTCACGGTAGATGTAAGCTAGGTCTATGGAGTAGATAAATCTACGTCAGACGAACGACATACGGCGGCGGGTTGACGTCGTTCGGACGTCGGACGGGACACCGCCGAATCCACCGGCGGTCTTAAGTCACCTTCGCGCCAACGGCCGACGTGTTCGAGCGCGTCGACCCCACCGAGGCGTACGAGTTCTGGAACGAGAAGTACGGTGTTCCGCTCGAAGTCCTCGGCGAGTACGACGTATACATGAAAGGCAGGAACAAGACCTGGCTCGTCGATAAAGACGCCGCTGCCGATAAAGCCGACGTCGAAGCCATAGGGCTGCCGTTCCTCCGCGTGAAGGGTGAGCACCCGAAGCCGACTACCGACGCCCTCCAGCGTCTCGACGAACACGTGACCCGTAACCGGGTTGAGGTCGGTGTCGACGGCGCGCGTGAGTTCGTCGCGGGCGAGACCGTCGAGCGGGACTACCCGGACGTCGAACTCGGCTACGTCGCCGTCGAACACCGCGGCGAAGTCCTGGGCTGCGGTCTCTACTTCCCCGGCGAGTTACGCAGCCAGGTGCCGAAGGGACGGCGCGTCGACCTCTTGGTCTGAACGTACCGGTGGATTGAGGCTCTCCGGAACCTATGTACTGACGGTGAAGCCTGACTCGACGACGGTGCTCGTCGGACTCGTCGCGCTCGTCCTAGTGCTCGCGGCTTACGCAGCGCTGACGGGCGAGGGCGTCGTGCCCGACGAGGAACCCGACGCCCGCGAGGTCGAGACACTATTGCTCGACGAGGTTAACGACGTCCGAGTCGAGCGAGGTCTCGACCGCCTCGAACGCGAGACCGCGCTCGAGGAACCCGCACGGAGTCACGCCGAGCACATGGCGGAGGTCCGGGAGGTGACGCACGAGGGCGCAGACGGCGAGACGCCGTTCGACCGATACGGCGAACACTGCGACGTAATGCAGGCGGAGAACACCGCGAGCACGTGGTTCGGGAGGAACGTCGCATACGACGACGAGGTAGTCCATCTGTCGTCCGAGCGCGAGGTAGCCGAACACCTCGTGGACGAGTGGATGACTTCCCGGGGCCACCGAGAGACGATGCTGGGCGACACTTGGCGGTCGGCGGCCGCGGGCGTCGCGGTGACCTCGGACGGCGAGGTCTACGCCGCCGTGGCGTTCTGCGCGTGAACGGTTGCTCCGG
>JBKGYY010000092.1:0-5785 GCA_046545855.1 Halobacteriales archaeon
GTTCCGAGCACGCCGTCGACGACGACTTCGTAGCCCTCGAGCGCGTCTCGGACGCCGCGGGAGTCGCGGACGCACGACGTTATAGCGTGGCTCGCTTCCAGGGCTCTCCAGTTGTCATCGGCCGCGTCGCTAGATACCGATTCGGGTCGACCGAGGAGCACCGCGGTGGCGTCGAGGAACCGCGCCGCAACGAGGGCGTCGCCTCCGTTGCTCCCGGTGCCGGCGACGCAGACGACGGAAGCGTCGGGGTGCCGCTGTCTCACGACGCGGGCTACTCCTGCGCCGGCGTTCTCCATGAGTTTCGCCTCCGGTACGCCGCGTGCGGCTGCGTTGCGGTCGACGGCCGCCATCCTCCGCGAGCTTATCATCGTGGGGCCTTGGAGGGCTGACACGAAAAAACCTTGTCCGTCGAACACCTCCCGACGCCGTGGACGACGAGACGAGGCTCCGGGCGGTAGCCGACTACCAGTTCGGGAAGCCGGCAGGCGACGTCCTCTTCGAAGGAGACCTAGAGGTTCACCGGACGTCGCGCGGCAGGGTGAGCCAGGTGTTCGCCGACGGCGACCGCCTCGCGACGCTCAAGACGACGGGGAGGCTGACGCTGGGCTTCGAGGGCGGCCGTCGCCTGCACGAAGCGACGGAGCCGCCGTGGATGCGAGTCGAGGTGGGCGACGAGAGCCTGCCGTACGTGCGCGACGGCCGTAACGCGTTCGCGAAGTTCGTGCGACGTGTCGACGACGGCGTCCGCGCGGGCGACGAGGTGCTCGTGACGGGGCCGGGTGACGTCTACGTCAAGCCAGGTCGAGCGGAGCTCTCGGCCGTAGAGATGGAGGACTTCGACGTCGGGATGGCGGTCTACGTCCGGCGGTAGATGGCGGGCGTCGACGTCCGCTTACGCCGGAACTCATTAGGACATGTTTAATACGACCGGAGCTTGAGTTGGCTCACGGATGGGCGACGAGGAACCGAAGCTCGACGAGAACAGGATCTACGAGGTCCTGAGCAGCCAGCGCAGGAGGGAGACCATCAACTACCTCAAGACGGCGGAGGAACCCGTCTCGATAAACGAGCTCGCCGAGCACATCGCGGAGATAGAGACGGGTGTTTCGCCGCCGCCGAAGGACGCACGGAAGACCGTCTACGTCTCCTTACATCAGACTCATCTCCCGGAGCTCGACAGCCTCCGTATAGTGAACTACGACCGCGACGACAAGACGATAGAGGTCGCCGACCAGTTCAAGAAGGTCACGGTCTACATGGAGGTGGTCGAGCCTGGCGAGCTGTCGTGGAGCGAGTACTATCTCGCTCTCAGCGCCATCGGTCTCGCGACCTTCGCCGCACACGTCGCCGGAGTGCCCGTAATATCCGACACCGAGGTGGCTTACTGGGGCTTGTTCTACCTCGCCATAATAGCGGTTTCGGCGCTCTACCAGACTATAACCCGTCGGTCGATATAGCCCGGGCCGCCGTAGAACTGTATCGTTTAGTGGCTCGTTCGCTCTCTGGAAGACGGTAGTGTCCGCCCGGGGACGTGGCACATCGGAAGTCTACGGCGTTAGATATTTTCGACGTCGCCGTCGCGGCGGCGGGCCCCTTCGCTAACTTCGCCGTAACGGAGTTCGGGGAACCCGGCACGGTAGTGGGAAGGTGACCGTGGACGTCCCACCTCGGGCGGCGAAGACGTCGACGTCGCCGCCGTAGCGGTGTCCGACGACCGACGTAGCCGCCTCGCCGACGCTCCGGCGTCGTAGAGTGACACCGCGTGCAGTCGGACGACGGCAGTTCCGACTTCCCGGACGAGTCGGCCGGCGTCCGTCACCACAAGACGTATGCGACTACCTGTCTACTTGCCGGATGATGGAGGAGGACGAGGCCGTAGAGGCGCTCAAGCACCTCGGGCTGTCGGAGTACGAGAGCAAGGTCTTCATAGCTCTCCAGAGGCTCGGGAGGGGGACGGCGCGCGAGGTATACGAGCTCACCGACGTACCTCGCTCTCAGGTGTACGGAGCGGCGGAGTCTCTCGAGGAGCGCGGTCTAGTCGAGGTCCAGCGTTCCAAGCCGATGGAGTACAGGGCCGTCGACCTCGACGAAGCACGCAGCCGGCTCGAACAGCGTTTCGAATCCGAGGAACAGACGGCTTTCGACTACATCGAGGCCGTGCGTGAACAGGAGGCCGCGACGGGAGAACGACGACAGGATCTATGGACCGTGAAGGGCTCGGACAGCATCGACGTCCGGCTTCGCTCGCTCGTCGAGGACGCTCAGCAGACCGCTCTTTTGATAGCGACCGACGCATCGCTGGTGTCCCGAGAGGTGGAACGTGCTCTCAGGGAGGGAGCCGACGGAGACGTCGAAGTGTACGTCATGAGCGAGGACCCCGATGTGTGCGACCGGTTCGACGGAACCGCCGTCGTCGCTTTCGACACGCCCGAGCGACTGAGGAGGGACGACGACGGCGGCAGGTTCCTCATGGTCGACTCCTCGACGGTGTTGATGAGCGTCGTCGACGACGGAAGCGGAGACGAGACCGCGATATGGAGCAGGGAGACGGGCTTCGCCACCGTGCTCGTCCAGATAGCCGAGGGATGGCTCGAAGCCGAGAACCTGTTCGACTGAGGGCGCGCCCCCGGCTCTCGGACGACAGACGTAAGAAGTCGGGGCATCTGTCGTACGCATGGAAGAGGTGCTCTTCGAGAGCGAGAAGAGGTACAGTCGCGAGGAGATAGCGGACCTGATAGCCGACGCCGCGGAGTCGCTTCGCGAAGGCCGTCTCACGCTCGAGGCTGGCGACGGCTCCATCGAATTAGACGTACCCCGGCGACCCGTGCTCGAGGTCAAGGTCGAACGCGAGACCGAGGGCGACCAAGAGGAGATGAGCGTCGAGTTCGAAGTGGAGTGGGACGTGGGCGGCGGCGACGCCGACGCCGACATCGAAGTCGGGTAGAGCCGGCCGAAGCCGGGGGCGAAACCTTCAACCCGGGCGCACCAGAAGCCACCTCATGGATAGATCCAGGGGCAACGACCCCTACTTCGACTGGCCGCTCGACGAGGGCGAACGAGGCCGAGAGGTATGGTACAGCCTCGTGACGCACCAGGACGGCGACAGAGCCTTCTGGTACAGGTACACCTTGCTCTCCACGGACTCCGGCCACCAGGAGGGCCGCGTTTGGGCGGGCTACACCGACCGCGAGCAGCCGGAGCGCTCTTTCTTCACGACCGAGCGCCACCCGCTCGACGCCGTCGGCCTGTCGACGCCGTTGGAGTACGAGGTAGACGGCTGCAGGCTGACTTCGACGTCGGCTTCCGGCGAACTCGACGACGGGACTAGATGGGATTTCGAGTACGAGGAGGACGACTTCACCTTCACGCCGCTACGGTCGAAGAAGCTAACCGACGCCGCAGAACGCCTTCTGGGCTCCGGCCGACACTGGAGCTACAACCAGTCGATATCGATAGACGGCGAGCTAGAAGTCGGCGACGAGACCGTCGAGTTCGAGTCCGCGCCAGGACACCAGGGTCACACGGTCGGCAGGACGTCGCCCGAAAGCTGGAGCTGGCTCCACTGTAACTCGTTCGACGAAGACGTCGTCGTGGAGGCGCTCGAGATAGAGGGCAAGCTATCGGTCTGTCTCCGGCGCGACGACGACGTACACGTGCTCAACCGCGTGCACCACGTGCTCGGTCCGACGTCCAACAACAGCCGGAGGAACGAGCCGGGTGACTGGCGGTTGACGGCGAAGGGAGAGGGCGTCAAGCTCGACGTATCCGTCGACGTCGACCCCTCGACGTGGAGGAAAGCGGTCTATCTGACGCCCGACGAGTCCCGGCGGTACGTCGCGCACTCGTCGCTCGCGGACGTCAGCCTCACGTACCGGGTCGATGGAAGCGGTCCTCGTACGCACGAGACGTCGGGTGGACGTGCCGAGTGGTCGGCGACGTCGCCCGTCGTCGGAGACCCGGGCGACTACGTTCCCGCGGAGTTCGTCGAACGCTCCGGCTGAGGCTACAGCGCGTCGTACAGGGCTTCGACGTACTCGCCCGTCTCGTCGACGACTCGCTGCCACTCTTCGGTGTCGGGCGCGAGGCCCACGAGGCGCGCGATACGCATTATCGAGACGTGGTGGACCTCCTGTACGCCGGGCTCCACCTGTCGGACGACGACGTTGCACGGGAACAGTGCGCCTATCTTCGGCGTAACGTCGAGCGCCCGGTCGGCGGTAGCGGGGTTGCAGGCGCCGAGTACGTAGTACGGGTCGCGGTCGGCGTCGACCTTCTCGTTCAGGAGGTCGGACGGCGAGAACTCGACGGGGACGCCGAAGCCGGCTTCCTCGCACTTCTCGCGCACGTGCTCCACGGCTTCGTCGTGCTCCATCTCGAGCGTAGCCGTGTGCTCTCCGACGTCCTCTGGGTCTATCTCCGTGGGGTCTATCGGTAGCATGTCGGTTGCTCGGCTCCCTGGGACATAAAGCCCGCCACGCGGTCGACGACGGCCTCAGTCGTGGTTCTTCTGTGCGTCTACGACGGCGACGCCCGCCATGTTCACGATGTCCTTGACCTCGTCGTCCCTCTGGAGGACGTGGACGGGCTTCGCCATGCCGACGAGCATCGGGCCTATGGCTTCGGCGCCGCCGAGACGCTGGAGTAGCTTGTAGCCTATGTTGCCGGACTCGAGGTTGGGGAAGACGAGGACGTTGGCGGGTTGCTCTAGCTCGCTGAATCCGTAGGTTCCGTTGAGTATCTCCTCGACGAGCGCGGTGTCGGCCTGCATCTCTCCGTCGACGGGGTAGTCGACGCCGCGGTCACGGAGGATGCGCGCTGCGTCGCGGGGTTGCCGGGTGTAGTCGTTGTCGACGGAGCCGAAGTTAGAGTACGACAGCATCGCGACGCGGGGTTCGACGTTGAACCTCCTTGCTAGCTCCGCGGTGTTGTCGGCTATCTCGGCGAGCGCCTCGGCGTCGGGAGCGAAGTTCACGGTGGCGTCGGCGACGAATATCACGCGGTTCTCGAACGTCAGCATGTAGACGCCTGCGGCGTACTCCTCGTCCTCCGCGGTGCCGACGACCTCAAGCATCGGCCGGAGCGCGCTCGGGTAGTGGTGGCTGAGCCCCGAGAGCATGGCGTCGACGTCCCCGCACTCGACCATCGCGCTGCCGAAGTAGTTGCCGTCCTCTATGAGTTCGCGAGCCTGCTGTCGGGTGACGCCCTTGCGCTTGCGTTTCTCGAATATCATCTCGGCGTACTCGTCGTAGCCTCCGTCGCCCGGGTCGGCTATCTCGGGCTCGAAGTCGAGCGCGAGGTCGGCGGCGCGCTGAACTATCTTGACGCGGTCGCCGATGAGAACGGGTTCTGCGACGCCTTCGTCTTGCATCTGGTACGCCGCGCGTATCATCTTCTCGTGTTCTCCGTCGGCGAGCGCGACGCGTTTGGGCTCTGTCTTGGCTTTGTTGAGCACGACGCGCATCATCTCGCGGCTCTTGCCGAGCCTGGCTTCTAGCTCCTCGACGTATCTGTCGAGGTCGAGTTCGATACGGCTGGCGTCGCTCTCGACTGCGGCGCGAGCGACGGCTGGTGCGACCTTGAACAGCACGCGCTGGTCGAGCGGCTTGGGGATGATGTACTCGGGTCCGAACTTCAGGCGGTCTTCGCCGTACGCCTTGACGACGCTGTCGGGTACGTCTTCTTTAGCGAGGTCGGCGAGCGCTTCGGCGGCGGCGACCTTCATCTCCTCGTTTATCTCTGTCGCCCGGACGTCGAGGGCGCCGCGGAAGATGAACGGGAAGCCGAG
>JBKGYY010000093.1:0-5756 GCA_046545855.1 Halobacteriales archaeon
ACCTAGAGACGCGACTCCAGCGCCACCCCGTCGACGTCGTCGTCCGAACCCGCCACGAGAGCCACGTCGCCGTCCTCGAAGACGAAGTCACCGTCGACCCCGACGACAACGTCGTCGTCGCGCTCGACGGCCACGACCACGACGTCGACGTCCGCGAGCTCGGTTTCCGCCAGCCTGGCCGACGCACACGAAGAGACGTCGACACGGACTATCTTGAGCTGCCGGTCGAAAGAAAGCACCTGCTCCCTCAGCACCTCCGCCGCGAGCAGCCGACCGCTTATCTCCGGCAGACTCAAGACGTAGTCAGCCCCAGCCTTCCTGATCTTGCCGGCGTTGTCCGACGAGTTCACGCGAGCGACGACGTCGAGATCACCTCCTATCTGACGGCCTACGAGCACCGACAGGATTGCTTCGTCGTCGCTCTGAATCGCGACGACGAACGCCGTAGCCTCCGGCACTCCGGCCTCCCGCAACACGTCCTCCTCCGTCGCGTCCCCGACGACGTCGACGCCCTCCATCTCCTCCTCGTCGACGACGACCGTCTCCATGCCCCCGAGCGACAGCTCGTCAGCCACCGTCGAACCCACCTCGCCGAAGCCCGCGACGACGACGAGGCCGCCGTTGACGTCCGGGTGGAACCGATCCTCGAGCGAACCCAGCTCGGACTCCGGGCCCACGAGCAACACCGTCGAGTGAGCCTCGAGCACGTGGTCGTCCCCCGGGAGGGAATCGAACTCGCCCTCGCTCCAGACGCCGGCGACGTGTACCGAGGGGCCGCCGAGCGACGCCTCCGCGAGCGACCGACCGGCTAGCGGGCTGCCGTCGAAAACCGTGACCTCGACGACCGCGACGTCTCCGTCGAGCGAGACGGCGTCGCTGGCGACGGCCTCTAGCTCGCTGCGGACGCGTTCCGCGATACGCCTCCCGAGAAGCTGCCGCGGAGTCAGGACGGCGTGAGCGCCCGCGTACCGCAGGTAGCGCTCGAGAGCCGGGTCGCGGACGAGCGCCGTGATGCGCGCGTCGGAGGCGTCGGCGACGCTAAGGACGACGGACGCCGAGTCGCTGTCGTCGACGTCGACGACTACGGCCCTCGCCTCCGAGACGTTCGCGGCCGCGAGGTCGCCGGAAGACGACGGGTCGCCGCAGACGACGTCGTGGCCGCTCTCCGACAGCTCGACGGCGCGGTCCTCGCTCTCGACCAAGACGACGTAGTCCAGGCCACGTCTACCTAGCTCGTCGACGAGCTCCGACGTCCTCTCGGTGAAGCCGCAAATCAAGACGTGGTCGGTCACGTCAGTCGACCTCGGGACGTCGGGAGACATCACCTCGTCGAGCGCCGGCTTGAAGACGTAAGGCAGGACGATGAACAACAGCAGGAAGGTCGAGAGATCCATCGTCGTAATCAAGAGGTTGGAGACCGGGTGCTCCCAGGGTGAGTCGGCGCCGTAGCCCGTGCCCGTGTACGTCTCGACGACGTGCCGTAGCGAGTTGTGTAACGCGGGGTCCCGTCCTTCGAACGCTATCATGACGTAGTGATAGACACCGGTCGAGACGAGGATCAGAACCAGGACGGCGACGACGGCGTTGAGCGCGCGTCGCTTCCAGAGCTCCATGGATGAGCCTCGAACCCCTCGGTCAAAACAGTTCCCCGAGTCCGCGAACCCCGGAAGACCGAGACGCCGACGCCGATAAGACGCAGCCGTGCGAAACCGGAGCATGGACCAACCTAAAGGCGAGCTCGTCGCCGACGACGTCACGGAGTACGCCGAAGCCCTGGGGCCGCCGGCCGACGACGTCATACGCGAGATGGAGCGACACGCCCGGCAGACCGGCTTCCCCGTGGTCGGACGGGCTGCCGCGGGATGGCTGGCTCAGACGGCGAGGATGACCGACGCGACGCGCGTATTCGAGCTCGGCAGCGGCTTCGGCTACAGCGCCTACTGGTTCGCGCGAGAGCTACCGCCGGACGGCGAGGTAGTCCTGACCGAACGCGACAACGACCTGCTGGAGCTCGCGCGCGACAACCTGGAGCGAGGCGGTCTCGACGGCCGCGCGACGTACGAACAAGGCGACGCGCTCGAAACCATGAGACAGGACCGACGTCAGAACGACGTAGTCTTCGTCGACGTCGACAAGGAGTCGTACCCCGACGCGCTCGAACTCGCGCTCGACCGCCTCGCGCCAGGCGGAGCCGTCGTAGCCGACAACGTGATGACCGCGGGCGACACCGACGCCGGCGACGTCGTCAACTACCCCGCGCTCCACGCCCTCCAGACCGACGACGCCGACTTCGAGGACGTCGAGATGCCGGCTTCCGCCGAACCAGGCACGCGCGGCGTCCACACCTACCTCGAGCGCCTACGCCGCGACGAACGCCTGCAGACGACGTTGCTGCCGCTCGGCGACGGACTCGCTGTCAGCGTCCTGAAGAGGTAGAGGCCGTCCCGTCGCCCTACACCCAGTCGACGGCGTCCGACAGCCTGAGACGCGTCGCGCCCTCAAGGTAGGCTTCGACGCCGTCGCCCGGGAAGACACGGTAGAACAACGTCGGCTCGTGGCCCGACTCCGGCCTGTCGTCGACGACTCGCTCCCACTGGTCCTGGGTCATGCTGCTGCAGTCGACCATGAGCACGCCGTCCGCGTCCGCAATCTGCCCCTTCCGGCGCTTGCGGACGGCGGACTCCCTGACGGCGCCCTCGGCCGTCGAAGCACCGCGGAGACGTGGGGGCGACGGCCGGGTGACCTCGACGAGAACGCCTTCGGGCGCGCCCGGGCCGTTGGCGACGTAGTCCATCCTCCGTCCGCCGGCGACGGCGGGCTCGGCCTCGAGTTCGTAGCCGGCGTCTGCGAGAACCGCGGCGGCGTTGAACTCGCCCATGGTCGCCGCCATCCGGACGGCGTCCTCGCCGTCTCCGGTGCCGAGCTTCGACGCCATCTCGTACCTGCAGCCGTCGAACACACCCGTCGACACGACGTCCTCGTAGTACGACATCGCCTCGTCTCCCGATGCCTCCGGGAAGCCCGCTCCCCCGCGGAAGAACTCCCGGGTGGTCCGGCGGCCGTCCTTCGCCATCAACACCGGTAGGAAGAACCACGAGAGAAGCGGGTAGTCGGACGTCCACGGAGCCTCTCGCTCCAGGACGTCGTACATCTCCATCTGCGCCCACCGCGCGAGGCCTCCGCCGACGTCCTCGAAACACCGTTTCTCGGTACGCCAGAGAGCCTCCGGCGTCTCCGTGTTACCCAGCCAGTACCCGGTTCCGTTCCACGCGAACAACGCGTTGTCGCCGTTGTCCATCCTTATCCGGCGGCTCTCGAAGCCCTCCGGCCGCTCTGTCTCCACGACGTCGGCACCGAACTTGTCGTCGAGCGGCCGCAGCACGTCGCGCTCGAACCTGTCCTCGCTCCATCCCTCGTGGGACACCCTGAACCTCAGCGGAGAAGCCAATCTACGGTCGCCTCCCTGTCGTTTGCACCGCGCTCGAACTCCATCGAACTCTGTTGCACACACTAAGTAGTATTCGACGCGCTTTATAACCCTCGTCTCGTGTCTCCGTCGATGAACGGCAACTCGTTCGGCAGGCTGTTCAGGCTGACGACCTACGGCGAGAGCCACGGCCGAGCGATGGGATGCACCGTCAGCGGATGTCCCGCGGGCGTCCCGCTGAAACAAGAAGACGTCCAGAGAGAGCTAGACCGCAGGCGACCCGGGCAGAGTCAGGTGACGACGAGCCGAGACGAACCCGACGCCGTCGAGATACACAGCGGCCTCCAGGACGGCGTCACCACGGGCACACCCATCGGCATGGTGATACAGAACAAAGACGCCCGGAGCGGCAAGTACGAGCCGTTCGTGACCGCGCCCCGGCCGAGCCACGGCGACTACACCTACAGCGCTAAGTTCGGCACACGGAACTGGGGTGGCGGCGGCCGGTCGTCGGCGCGCGAGACCGTCAACTGGGTGGCCGCCGGCGCCGTCGCCCGCCGGGTGCTCGAGGAGACGGAGTACGACGTCCGCGTCAAAGCCCACGTCAACCAGATACACGACGTCCGCGCCGAAGACGTCACCTGGGAGATGATGCTCGAGAACACCGAGGACAACGACGTCCGGTGCGCCGACCCCGACGCCGCCGAACGGATGCACGACGTGCTGATGGAGGCGCAGGAGGAGGGCGACAGCGTAGGCGGAAGCATCTACTTCGAGTGCAGGGGCGTCCCCCGCGGCCTCGGCGCACCGCGGTTCGACTCGTTCGCCGCTCGACTCGGCCGCGCGCTGCTCTCCGTGCCCGCCACGACGGCCGTCGAGTACGGACTCGGGCGCGAGGCCCGCGAGGTCAGAGGCTACGACAGAAACGAGGACTGGACGTTCGAGGACGGAAGCACGAGGCCCGACACCGTGGCGGACGAAGGCGACCCTGTGCCCGTCGGAAACGACCACGGCGGCCTACAGGGAGGCATCACGACCGGCGAACCCGTATACGGCGAACTTACACTTCACGCGCCGACCTCGATACCCAAGAAACAGCGGACGGTCGACTGGGGCTCCGGGGAGGAGATAGACGACGCGCAGGTCATCGGCCGCCACGACCCGTCGCTTCCGCCGCGCGGCGTCCCCGTAGTCGAAGCCATGCTCTACGTCACGGTGCTCGACTTCATGTTGCTCGCCGGCCGCGTCAACCCCGACCGCATAGACGACGAACCCGGAGAGTACGACACACCGTACCACGCCGAAAGACCCGAAGGCTGACGGTAACCACTCGGTCTACGACGAAGTCTCAATAGTCCCGCAGGCACTATGACCCCCGCCTCCCTCTGGTGACGCATGAGATACGGCGAAGAAGTCCTCAACCGAATATACAGACGCGGCATGCTGGAGGACGACCCACCCGACCTGCCCGCGTCGTACGAGGACCTCCGCGACGCCGCCCACAGCGAGATGTCGGAGGAGGCACGCGCCTACATCCACGGAGGCGCCGGCGCCGAGACCACGTTCGAGCGAGAGCAGGACTTCTCCGCGTGGCGCATCGTCCCCCGGATGCTCCAGGGCGTCGACGACCGCGACCCGTCGACGGAGTTCCTCGGCCGCGATACAAGCTTTCCGGTGATGCTGACGCCGCTCGGCGTGCAGACGCTCGTCCACCCCGAGGGCGAACTCGCGAGCGCGCGCGCCGCCAGCGAAC
Organism: Halobacteriales archaeon; assembly: GCA_046545855.1. GTDB lineage: Archaea > Halobacteriota > Halobacteria > Halobacteriales > Halorutilaceae > JAQZDA01. The sequence goes on from JBKGYY010000093.1 coordinate 5,181, forward strand.
TCGACGTCCCGTTCGTGCTGTCGTCGCTGTCGTCCCGGCCGATGGAGGACGTCGCCGAAGCGCTCGGTGACACACCGAAGTACTTCCAGTTCTACTGGAGCAGCGACGACGACGTCGCGCGCTCGTTCCTCCAGCGAGCCGAAGACGCCGGCTACGACGGCGTCGTGCTCACCGTCGACGCACCCATCCTCGGATGGCGCGAGCGACTCGTCGACCGCGGCTACTACCCCTTCCTCGAAGGCGAAGGCGTCGCCAACTACTTCACCGACCCCGCTTTCCGCAGCCGACTCGACCGGCCGCCCGAGGACGACCCAGACGCCGCGGTCCAGGAGTTCCTCGAGGTGTTCGGCGACTCGTCGCTCAGGTGGAGCGACCTCGACTTCCTGTTCGAGGAGACCGACCTGCCCGTCGCCGTCAAGGGCGTGCTCCACCCCGACGACGCACGCGCCGCCGTCGACGCCGGCGCAGAAGCCGTCGGCGTCTCCACGCACGGTGGCCGACAGGTCGACGGCAGCATCACGTCGCTGGAGGCGCTGCCCGCCGTCGTCGACGAGGTAGGCGACGAAGCCACGATAT
>JBKGYY010000094.1:0-5602 GCA_046545855.1 Halobacteriales archaeon
TGTGGTGACCTTCTTCGTCGCGACGTCGGTAGCCTCGCTCGACCTCGACGGCGTCGTCCGGAGGCCGGCCTTCGCACACCACCCCGAGGTCGACGTGCACGCCTCCCTGTCCGTCGGCGAGGCCGAGACGGGGTCGCCATACCTCGATGTCGATTGCTCCTGCGTTTAGCCTGACTCGGTCGCTCTCGCAGTCCACCTCTTCCGCGCCACGTGAGACGAGGTCGGCGACGTAGGCGTCGAGGTCCTCGACCTCGAGCACGACCTCGTAGAAGCCCTCGACTGCGGCGTCTCCGTCGGCGACGCCGGCCAGTTCGACGCAGTGGCCGTCGACGTCGTAGAAGTAAAGCGACGTCGCCCCTCCGAACTCCTCTGTCTGCGTCCAGAGGCCCTCTGAGTCGAGTCGTTCGCGCCAGCGCGGTATCTCGTGTTCGGGAGCCGAAAGCGCGTAGTGGACGTGTACTCCGCCTCGCGGAACGGCTCCGGGCGCGCGCAACACGAGTTCGGCGTCGCTCGGAAGCGGGTATCGGGCCTCGCGCTCGCTTACGTCCGAGGCCTCGAGGCCGAGCACGCCTTCGTAGAACTCCCTGGCTTCGTCGAGGTACTTGACCTCGAGAGCGAGCCACTCCACCCGCTCTATCATCCGGTTTCGTCCTCCTCCGCGTCGTCGGCCCCGGCGTCTTCGACCTCGCGTATCTCGACGTCGAAGCCGTCCACGCGGAGGTCGAGGACGGCGTACGTCGCGCGCGAAGCCGGGTCGGCTCCGGTGCACGAGCCGGGGTTGACGAGCCGGACTCCGTCGCGTTCGACGTCGGCTGGCTCGTGGCTGTGGCCGTAGACCGCTACTTCGGCTCCGACGTCCCGGGCTTCGTCGAGGACCGCGTCGACGCCGTCGGTGCCGTGTGTCAACAGGAACGTCGTGTCGCCGACGTCGAAGTCCTGCGACGTCGGTATCGAGAGAGCGCTGGGGTCCATGTTGCCGCGGACGGCGGCGAAGCTCTCGGAGGCCTCCGCGAAGATCCTGAACGCCTTCCGGCTGTCGAAGTCGCCTGTGTGCAACACGAGGTCGGCGTCCTCGACGGCTTCCATGACTTCTCCCGGCACCTCTTCGACCCCGAATGGAACGTGGCTGTCGCCCACGAGAGCTATCTCCATGGTGATGCCTCGGTCTCGCGTGACAAATGTCTTGCCGGAGGCACTCGTGCGCTCACCATGGAGACAGCCGACGTCGTGACGTGCTTCCTGCGTCACAGGGGCGACGTCCTACTGCTCCGCCGGAGCGACGAGACGTCGACCTACCGCGGGAGATGGGCGGGCGTGTCGGGTTACGTCGAACGAGAAGACGCCGTCGACGACGCCTACCGGGAGATACAGGAGGAGACCGGGCAGGTCGACGTCGAGCTACTCAGGAGGGGTGAGCCGTTCGAGTTCGTCGACAGCGACCTCAACACGAGATGGCGCGTCCACCCGTTCGCGTTCGAGGCCGCGTCTCGCGACGTCGACCTCAACGAAGAGACGGTGGACTACGAGTGGTGCAGTCCGACGGAGATACTCAGGCGGCAGACGGTGCCGCGTCTATGGCGGTCTTACGAGGCCGTGTCGCCCGACGTCGAAGACGTCGCGTCCGACACCGAGAGCGGTTCGCTGCGCGTCGCGGAGACGGCGCTCGAGGTGCTCCGGGACGCGGCCGCGACTTCACACGGGGACGCCGCGGAAGTCGCCCGCAGTCTCGTGGAAGCCAGGCGGTCGATGGCCTCCGTCGTCGACCGCGTCGCCCGGGCGGCCGACGCCTCCGACGTCGAACGCGCCGCCCACCGGGCGATCCGGGAGATGCACGAAGACGTCGAGAGAGCCGCCTCCCGTGCCGCCGGAGCGCTGGGCGACCGAGTGGTGACGGTGTCTCGGTCCGGCTCCGTCGCACGCGCGCTCGAAGACGCCGACGTCGACATCGTCGTGCTGGAGTCGTTGCCAGGCGGTGAAGGACGTGGTTTCGCCGGCGACGTCGGCGGCGACGTCGAACCCGACTCCCGTGCGGCGGCGGTCGTGCGCGACGCCGACTCCGTCGTCCTGGGAGCCGACTTCGTCTCGGAGGACGGCGACGTGTACAACAAGGTCGGTAGCCTCGGTGTCGCGGTGGCCGCCGACCGGTTCGACGTCGACTGCTTCTGCATCGCGACGTCGGACAAGGTGTCGGCGGACGAGTTCGAGAACGAGTTCACGTGGTACCTCGGCCGCCGGGTCCCGGTCTTCGAGCGCGTGCCCTCCGACCTCGTCTCCGTGGTAACGGAGGACGGCGTGGTGTCCGACGGGGAGATACGCCGTCTGGCCGACTTACACGCGCGCCGTCTCTCCAGGCTGTTCGAGGAGTGACCCGGCTCGCGTGGACGCCTGGCTCGGTTTGACCGAGCTATATCTCGTCGAGCGTTTGCTGCACGCGTTCGAGTCCGACGGCTTCGGCCAGCACCTCGAAGCCCGCGCGCTCTCCCGGGTGGTCGGAGCGCGCGAGGAGACGCGAGACTATGAACTCGGGCGTCGACCTTCCTAGCTCGCCGAACCGGGGCTGGTAGTCGACCACGAGTTCGAGGTCTTCGTCGAGGCCCTCGGCGAAGATGCCGTCGACGCGTGCTTCTTCGGGGAGTGGCTCGAGGTCGTCTGCGAGATGTGTGACGAACACGCCGAGTGCGTCTTCGTCTACGGTGAGCTTCACGAGGCCGTGGAGCAAGCGGGCGGCGCTCCCGGGCTCGGTTATTGCTTCGAACTCGTCGACGAGCATCAGCGTCCTCCCCTTCTCGGTGAGAGGCGGGACGACGTTCCGGAGCGTCGACTCGAGCACGCCTGCGTTGAAGCTGCTGTGTCTCCGGTGGAAGACGAGGGCGTCTAGCTCGGGCACGGTAGCGCTGTCGGCGGCGACGGGCAGGCCGAGGTACGCGAGCAACGTGGTCTCGCACACGGTCTCGAGCAACGTCGTCTTGCCGCCGCTGTTTGCGCCCGTGAGCACGGCGACCCGTCCTCCGGGTTCGTCTGCGCCGACGGCGTAGTCTACGGGCTGGACGTCTTCGTCTCGTGCGACGAGCGAGAGGTTGCGTGCGCCGCGGAGTTCGAGTTCGTCGGACGAGTACTCCGCGGGGCTTCCGTCTATCGAGCGCGCGAACTCGGCGAGCGAGACCATCAGGCCTGTCTCCTCGACGGCGTCGACGGCTGCGTCGACTTCGTCCTCGAGCTCCGTCAGCCGGCTTTCGAGTTCCTCCGTGTGCTCCCGGTGGAGTCTGTCGAGCCTTCCGCGGAGCGTGTCGCCGAGTCCTCGGAGCGACGTCGAGACGAAGTCGAGGAGGTCGTGGGCGTCTTCCGCCGCCGCGGCTTCGACGTCGGAGTAGTCGACGTCGGCTTCCTCGACGACGAGTTCGACGTACGCCTCCCTCAGCTCTGTCTCGTTGGCTGCTCCGCCAGCCTGGAGCGTCTCGACCACGGAGTCCTCCTCGGAGGCGAGGCGTTCGACCTCGTCCAGCGACGTCTGGATCCTTTTTATCTCGTCGTCCTCCGTCGGTCGGTCTAGCTCGACGAGGACGTCGCGCGCCTCCTCTAGCGCGACGCGGTCGAGCGCCGCGAGGACGTCGAACTCGTCGTCGGCGTCGAGTTCGAGTAGCTGGAGGGCTGTCTCGACGGCGGTGAGCCTGTCGGCCTCGTATCCCGCGAGGGCGTCGACGACGGTCGTTCGCCCTATGTGTTCGAGGGAGTCTCGTGCGGACAATACGTCGTCGACGTGTTCGCGGGCCCCGTCGACGTCTGCCCGGGGCGTCAGGACGCTGATTCGGTCGGCTGCGTCGTCGTTGACGGCGTGTCGGCCGACGTGTCCGAGGAGCGCCTTGTAGACCTCCCGGGCGTCGGGTGTCGCGAGCAGTTCGAGGCCTCCGTCGGAGCGGGCGCGGCGGACGACTCGTGCTGCGCGGCCGCGCGGTAGGCCGGCTTCGGCGAGACGTCGGAGGTCGGCGTCCTCTATGGCTCGTACGGCTCTTTCGGCGGTCATCTCCTCGAGCAACTTCTCCTCGGTCTTGGGTCCGACGCCCCAGTAGTCCCTTGGCCTCATCGTCTTGTTCGACGGAGGCGTTGCTTAACGCTTTTTTCCATGCCGTGCGTGGTACGTGTATGCCTGTCACGTCGGACGATGAACTCCGGGAGGCTCTCGACTGCGACCGAGTCGCAGTCGTAGGGTGTTCGTCTACGCCTGGGAAGGCGGCGCACGACGTACCGCGCTACCTTCTGGATCACGGCTACGACGTCGTTCCGGTGAACCCTTACGCCGACGAGGTGTTGGGTCGGCGGGCGTTCGACTCTCTCGTGGACGTCGAGGGTGACGTCGAACTCGTCGATGTCTTCCGGCCGAGCGACGAGGTTGGCGGCGTCGTCGACGACGTGCTCGAGAGGGGTGACGTCGACGTTCTTTGGACCCAGCTTGGTATCCGGGATAGGGGAGAGACGGACAGGGCGGAGGACGCGGGCGTAGTGGTCGTCGAGGACCGGTGTATCAAGGTGGAGCACCGCCGGCTGAAACGGTGAGCGGTATACGACGTAACGAGGTACGCCGGACGTCGAACTTGGCGGGGCTCCAACCCCACGTTTTATCCCGCCGTCCCCGAAGTGTACCGCATGAGCCTCGACGAAGACGCCCTGGAGTACCACAGCCGGGACCCACCCGGCAAGATACGTATCTCCACCACGAAGCCCACGCAGACACAGCGCGACATCAGCCTCGCGTACTCCCCCGGCGTCGCAGCCCCCTGCAGAGAGATAGACGACGACCCCGACGAAGCCTACAGGTACACCGCTAAAGCCAACCTCGTCGGCGTCGTCTCCAACGGCACGGCGGTGCTCGGCCTCGGCGACATAGGCGCCGCCGCCTCCAAGCCCGTCATGGAAGGCAAGGGCGTCCTGTTCAAGCGGTTCGCCGACATCGACGTCTTCGACATAGAGCTCGACATACGCGACCCCGAGGATTTCGTCGACGCCGTCGCCGCCATGGAGCCGACTTTCGGAGGCATCAACCTCGAGGACATCAAAGCCCCCGAGTGCTTCGAGATAGAGGAAAGCCTCCGCGAGCGCATGGACGTACCCGTCTTCCACGACGACCAGCACGGCACCGCGATAATCAGCGGCGCCGCCCTCCTCAACGCCTGCGAGATAACCGGCCGCGAGCTAGACGAGATAGACGTGGTCTTCAGCGGCGCCGGCGCGAGCGCCATCGCGTGCGCCGAGTTCTACGTCTCGCTCGGCGTCGAACGAGACAACATACTGATGTGCGACAGCCACGGCGTCGTCACTGAGAACCGGGCCGAGACCGAGGGGATAAACGAGTACAAACGCAGGTTCGCCGCCGACGTCGAAGACGGCAGCCTCGCCGACGCGATGGAGGACGCCGACGTCTTCGTCGGCCTGTCCGTCGGAGGAGTCGTGGACCAGGACATGATCCGGGCGATGGCCGACGACCCCATCGTCTTCGCGATGGCGAACCCCGACCCCGAGATAGGCTACGAGGAAGCCAAGCAGGCGCGCGATGACACCGTGATAATGGCGACCGGGCGGTCCGACTACCCCAACCAGGTCAACAACG
>JBKGYY010000095.1:0-5590 GCA_046545855.1 Halobacteriales archaeon
GGGATACCAGGCCATAGGAATGATCATGATACTGTTCATCTTCCTCCCCGTGCTCATGATCGGTCTCGGCCCTGGAGTGGCTCCGGCGTGGGACTCGGTGCGCGCGGGCGGCGACGAACCGTGGCAGCAGGACTCGCTTGCGTGGATGCAGAACAACACTCCTGAGCCGGGCGTTGACTACCTCGCAGAGCAACCGATACCCGAGGGTGGCGACTTCGACTACCCCGTGGATGAATCACCGATACAAGGAGCTTACGGGGTCATGTCGTGGTGGGACTACGGCCATTGGATAACCGTGAACGCCAAGCGTGTCCCGATGGCGAACCCGTTCCAGGAGGGTAACTACATAGCGTCGGCGTACCTGACCTCTCAGACTGAGGAAAAGGGCAACCTCCTGCTGGAGGCGCTACCGTCGCTGGAGCCAGATCCGGGAAGGAACGTTGTGAATTACACCGATGACGAGTTACAGGGTATAATAGAGGACCAAGGATCTCAGGAGAGATACGAAGACACCCGGTATGTGATGATCGACGACCAGATGGCGGGCGACAAGTTCGGCGCCATCGCCACGTGGGTGGGCTTCGAGCAGGACGAGTGGATAGGGAACTCCGAGGTCCAGCTGGGCGAGGACAACGAGTCGAACGAAATGCTGCCCACGCTGTCGGATGGATACGACGACACCACGTTGTCGCGTCTCTACTTCGACGACGCGCGCCACATGGAGACGTACCGGCTCGTCCACGAGACGGAGACCTACAGCCTGATGGGGTGGAGGCTGAGCAGTCAGGGCGGTGTCGGCCAGTTCAGCGTGCTGAACCGGCTGGGTTACGACGAGGACGTCGGCCTCGGCGTCCCCGTTGGACAGCTTTCGTTCCCGCCCGACCAGGCTATATCCGATGGTCAGGAGGGCTACCTTTACGAGCTGAGGTCGGAGGCGTCGGTCAAGACGTACGAGCGAGTCCCCGGCGCCGAGATAAGCGGAACGTCGAACCACTCGGACGAGAACGTGACCGTGGCGCTCGAGCTTCAGACCGACAACACCGGGAGGCAGTTCTACTACGCGCAGGACACGAAGACCGACGAGGACGGGTCGTTCTCCTTCCGCGTGCCGTACGCGTCGGAACACGACCTCGGGGTCGACGACGGAGCGACGGAGAGCGCTGTCGAGCCTCAGGGCGACTACGAGGTGTACGTCGGCAACGTCGGACTCGCGCAGGCCGCTGGACAGGAGCAGCTGGTGGGCGAGACGCTCGAGAACGGCACCGTCGAGGTCACGGAGTCGGCGTTGTACGACGGCGAGGAGGCGGAAGTCGAGCTACAGGACGACGAGGGCACAATCGGTATATCGCCGGATGACGGCGAGGACGAAGTCGGCGACGGCGACGTCGACGACTCCGGAGAGGTTCCCGAAGACGACGCCGACGGCGGAGTCGAGGACGGGGCGGATGAACCCGCGCCCTAAGACCCGGTCGAGGACGACGAGGGCTAGTGGCTGCGTCCGGCAAGTCTTTCAGATCAGGTGGAACGCACCGGTTGCAGCCGAAGTCACCAGGACGCCTGATATCATGACGCCGAGGGTTATCGCGGGGAACGCCAGCCGGTTGGGTACGCCGAAGACGAACGCCGCAGCGCACCCCGTCCACGCTCCCGTGACGGGTAGCGGCACGGCGACGAACGGCACGAGCGCGAGCGCGCCGTATCGGCGGTAGCTCGCCTCCACCCTGTACCGCGTGCGCTCGAACAGCCAGTCGAAGAACCCGTCCATGAGGTCGGAGTGCCTTCGCAGGAACACCGAGACCGGTTCGAGCAGCAGCAGGAGGGCGACGACCGGAACGAGGTTGCCGAGGACGCCGAGGACGTAGGCCTCGGCGGGCGTCATGCCGTAGGCTCCTATCGCGAGCGGTATTGCGCCCCGTAGCTCGAAGACCGGCGTGGTCGCGACGAAGAAGACGACGGCCTCGGGGGGCGCCCCCGCGAGAAGCCCCGCGACCCTCTCTGCGTCCATCAGGCTTCACTGGGCGTCGAGACGCCGTAAACACCGGGGGTATCGAACCGGTGGAGGCAGGGCGTCCGGCTCCCGTTAATGCGGCGCTATCCCTCGTGCTTCGACACCGTCTTGTCGTACTGCTCGGCTACGTCGTCCCAGTCGACGACTTCGAAGAAGCCGTCGACGAAGCTCCCGCGGTCGGGGCCGTAGTCGTAGTAGTACGAGTGCTCCCAGACGTCGAGCGCGAGTATCGGGTGGCTGCCCCAGAGGGCGCCCTGGTCGTGTTTGTCGACGACGAGGTTGCGTAGCCGTTTTGCGACGGGGTCGTAGACGAGGAGCGCCCAGCCGCCGGCGGCGCTCGCCGCGGCCTTGAACTCGCCCTTCCAGGCGTCGTACGAGCCGAACTCCTCCTCTATGCGCTCGCGGAGTTCGCCGTCGGGTTCGCCGCCTCCGTCGGGCGACATGTTGTTCCAGAACAGCGTGTGGAGGTAGTGGCCGCAGCCGTTGTGGGTCACCGAGCGGATTGCGGCCCCGGAACTCGAGAAGTCGCCGCTCTCGCGGTTGTCGGCGAGGGTCTCTTCGGCGCCGTTGAGTCCGTTGACGTACCCCTGGTGGTGGGTGTCGTGGTGCCAGGTGACGACCTGCTCGCTTATGTGCGGTTCGAGTGCGTCGTAGTCGTAGGGTAGCTCTGGTAGCTCGTGCTGTGACATGGCGTTGTCAATCTGGGGGCTCGCGGAAGTTAAAGCTACGTAGCCCACTTAAGTCTGGGTGCTTCATACTACCGTGCTTCAAGTCGGGAAGGCACGCAGTGACGTCTGACCGCCGCCGAAAAAGTGGACGAAAACTACCGGCGGCACCGCAAGCGGTTTCACGCGACCGGACGTCGAACTAAACGTGCAACCGGTTCAAGCCGCCGACGCGTTGCCCGTCGACCCGGGTGTCGCCGTGGGCGTCGGCGTCGCGTTCGGCATAGGCGCCCTCATCGGGCTTGAGCGCGAGCAGAGCGAGTCAGCGGGACACGTCGCCGGAGTCAGGACTCTGCCTTTGATAGCGTTGCTCGGTGCGCTCACTCAGGCTTTCGCTCCGTCGATGGTCGTGGCGTCTTACGTCGTCGTCGCCGTGCTCGCCCTCCTCGGCTACGCCGCCAAGGCTTTCGTCGTCGAGGACCCCGGGGCGACGACGTCGGTGGCGATGCTCCTCACCTACATATTCGGCGCTATGGCGGTGCAGGGTGGCGAACCCATGATCTGGGCAGTCGTGCTCGGCACCCTGACGGCCGCCGTGCTGTCGTTCAAGGACCCGGCTCACGGCTTCGTGCGCGGCATAGAGACGGAAGAGCTACGTGACACCATGAAGTTCCTGATCGTCGCTCTCGTCGTCCTGCCTTTGCTCCCCGACGAAGAAGTCGTCGTATACGGCGACCTCGGCCTCAACCCCCGTTTCGTCTGGCTTATGGTCGTGTTCGTCAGCGGCATAAGCCTCGGCGCGTACGTGCTCACGAAGTACCTGGGCGCGCGCAAGGGAATCGCGCTCTCGGGCTTGCTCGGCGGCATGGCGTCGTCGACCGCGACTACGATAGCTATGGCCGCGCGCTCGCGCGACGAGTCGACGTTGACTTCGGCGTACGTCTTCGCCGTCGCCGTCGCGTCGATGGCGATGTTCCCCCGGGTGTTCATCGAGACGGCGGTCGTCAACCCAGCGCTCGCAACCCCCGTCGCCCTGCCTCTCGGGGTGATGTTGGTCGTGGGTATCGCGCTGTCGGCGTTCGTCTACTTCGACGGCCGTCCGGAGAAGTTCACGGAAGTCGAGCTAGACAACCCCTTCCGTCTCAGGCCGGCGTTGGTGTTCGGCGGGGTTTTCGCCGTCGTCTTGCTCGTGACGTCGGAGGCGGCGTCGGCTTTCGGAGAAGGAGGCGTCTACGCCACCGCGTTGTTCTCGGGGCTCGCGGACGCCGACGCCATCACTATCTCGCTCGCGCGTCTCGCTTCCGAGGGCACTGTCTCTGACTCGACGGCTGTGACCGGCATAGTCCTTGGTTCGGCGGCGAACACGATGACCAAGGCCGGGATAGCTCTGGTGATAGGTTCTCGGGCGCTCGCGCTCCGGGTCGGCTTGATACTAGTGACCACTTCCGTGGCCGGCGTCGCCGTAGCCTGGCTCGTCGTCTGACCCTGTTACTCGCCGGTCTCGACCGGGGCGCCGACGAGGTTACCCCACTCGGTCCACGAGCCGTCGTAGTTCCTCACTTCGTCGAAACCGAGTAGCTCGTGGAGCAGGAACCACTCTATCGACGAGCGCTCCCCGACTCGACAGTAGGTTATAGTGGACTCGTCTCCGGTGACGCCGGCTTTCTCGTAGAGCGCGCGGAGTTCGTCGGGGCTTTTGAACGTGCCGTCGTCGTTCAGCGTCTCCGCGATGGGGACGTTCGACGCGCCGGGGATGTGTCCGCCGCGCTGAGCCGTCTCCTGGAGGCCCTCGGGCGCGATGACCTCTCCGCTGAACTCCTCGGGCGAGCGGACGTCGACCATCGGCAGACCGTTGTCTATCGCGTGGTCGACGTCGTCCTTGTACGCCCGGACGCTTTCGAACGGCCCGCGCGCCTCGTAAGTCGTCTCCGGGTAGTCTGGTACGTCGGCGGTCAAAGGGTAGTCGTTGGCGACCCAGTACTCCTTGCCGCCGTCTATCACGCGGACGTCGTCGTGTCCGTAGTACTTGTACTCCCAGTAGCCGAACAGCGCGAACCAGTTGGGCACGCGTCCGCCGCCGTAGACGACTACGGTGGAGTCCTCGGATATACCGGCTTCGGAGTTCACGCGTTCGAACTTGTCTTTCGACGCGATGTCGCGCTCCGTCTCGTCGCTCAGGTCCTCCTCCCAGTCGAGGAATATCGCGCCCGGTACGTGTCCTTCCTCGTACGACGTGTACGTCGAGTCGTCGGTCACTGTCGGGTTGTTTATCTCGACGAGCCGGTAGGCGTCGTCGTCGCTCTGGAACTCGTCGAGGTGGTCCTCTACCCAGTCCGCGGTCACTAGTACGTCTTTTTCTGGCATACGGGCGTAGTATGTCGGCCCTCCCTAAAAAAGCGACAAGTAGAGGCAAGAACCGCCGAAACCGGCAACTTTCGCGGTCCCGCGGCTCGCGCGTCGGTCACGGTTCAGCCGAGAAAGCGGGGTCCGGACTTCAGGCCGCGGCCCGTGGGTCGGCTGCGCGGCCGCGGTACTCTAGCTCGCCGTCGTAGTCGAGGTATCCGCCCGCGACGCTTGCGACGCGCGCGTCTTCGTCGACGCCCTCGTACGCTAGCAAGAGGCGCGCGGCCTGCAGGCTGGAGTTCCCGTGGCGACAGATCACGTATATCTCGTCGCTCCAGTCGTGGTCCTCTATCTCGAGTGGCAGCCTGCTCATCGGCAGGTGTATCGAGCCGGGCACGAAGCCGCCGTCCGTCTGGTTGACCTCGGTCTGCTCCCTTATGTCGAGGACCTGTACGTCGTCGTCCTCGAGCTTGTCCACGAGCTCCTGCGTCGTTATCTCCTCGACCATCCTCGCTCACACGTAGGACGGTGTCTAATAAAGCTTTGGCTGTACCGGCAAGCATTGCGAGGAAAC
>JBKGYY010000096.1:0-5415 GCA_046545855.1 Halobacteriales archaeon
TCGCCGGCGTCCAGTTCCTCGAGATACTCCTCGGCGTCCATAGCCGCCATGCAGCCCATGCCCGCGGCGGTCACCGCCTGCTGGTACCTTCGGTCCGAGACGTCGCCGCCGACGAAGACACCCTCGACGGCCGTCTCCGACGTCCTGCCGTCCTCCGTCACGACGTAGCCCTCGTCGTCTAGCTCGACGTCCGTGTCCACGAGGAAACCGGTGTTCGGGTCGTGCCCGATGGCGTAGAACACGCCGCCGCAGTCGAAGTCGAACTCCTCGGTCTCCGGGTCGTCGAGCCTCTCCTTCGGGTGGCCCTCGGGATGCCGCGCGAGCCTCACGCCCGTGACGCCCGACTCCTCGTCTCCGTATATCTCGAGAAGCTCGGTGTTCCACATGAACTCGACGTCGTCGTTCTCCATCGCTCGTTTCTTCATTATCTCCGACGCCCGTAGCTCCTCGCGACGGTGGACGACGTAGACGCGCTCCGCGAAACGCGTGAGGAACAACGCCTCCTCCATCGCCGAGTCACCGCCTCCGACGACCACCACCTCGTCTCCACGGTGGAAGGCGCCGTCGCACGTCGCACACGTGGAAAGACCGTTGCCCATCATGACGTCCTCGTTCTCTGCGCCGACCCACCGCGCCGACGCACCCGTCGCGACGACGAACGCACGCGTCCGCAGGACTTCGCCGTCCGAGAGATGGAGAGCGAAAGGACGTTCGGCGAGCACGGCGTCCACGACAGAGCCCGACCTGTAGCTCGCGCCGAAACGAGCGGCCTGCTCCTTAGACTCGTTTATCAGGTCGAAGGCGTCGACGCCCTCGGAGAAACCAGGGTAGTTCTCGACGTCCGTCGTCAACGTAAGCTGTCCTCCGGGTTCGTCGCCCTCGAGCACCACGGGTTCCAGGTCGGCGCGAGCCGCGTATATCGCGGCGGTCAACCCCGCCATCCCGGAGCCCGCTATCACGACGTCGTGAACGTCTTCGGTCATACCGCGAGGTACGCCGACAGCATCCTTCAACCTACTGGGATTCGACGCGCTCGCAAGCGAACGACGGCCTGCGCCACCGAAAGACAGATAGACCGCCGGCGAGACGAAGTCCACGTGTCCGAAGACTGCCTGTTCTGCAAGATAGCCCGAGGCGACCTGCCGGCGCGCAAGGTCTACGAGGACGACGACGTCGTCGCTTTCCTCGACGTCAACCCGCTGTCGCGCGGCCACACTCTCGTGATACCAAGGGAGCACGCCGAACGACTCGACGACATGTCTTCCGACGCCGCGTGGACGAAGGCGCTCGAGATAGCGCCCGCGGTACAGGAAGCCGTCGACGCCGACGCACTCAACGTAGGAGTCAACGACGGAAGCGAGGCCGGCCAGGAGGTACCGCACGTCCACGTCCACGTCGTGCCGCGGTACGAGGGGGACGGCGGCGGACCGATACACGCGCTGATGCCCGAGCCCGCGGGCCTCGACGACGACGAGATGGACGAGATAGAGGACGCCGTACGCTCTCGTCTCGGTTGAACGTCAGGTGACGCCCGCGGACGGAACGCCGAGACAACCGAACGCCTTTAGCACGAAGACGCGTACCCTGAAGTATGAGCTACGAATCCGATCTCGACAGGGCGCTCGACGAGATGCCCGACATCGAGGGAAGCCGAGACAGGTTCGAGGTCCCGGAACCCGAGGTCCAGACCGAGGGAAGCTCGACGTTGCTGACGAACTTCCAGGAGATTCTGGACGTCCTCAACCGTGACGAAGACCACCTGATGAAGTACCTCCTGAGCGAGATAGGTACTGCGGGCCACGTCGACCAGGGCGGGAGAGCGCGTTTCAAAGGCGACTTCTCGACAGACGAGTTCAGCCGCGTGCTCGACGCCTACGTCGGAGAGTACGTGCTGTGCAGCGAGTGCGGGCGACCCGACACCCACCTCGAACGCGAGGACCGCACGCTGATGCTCCGGTGCGACGCCTGCGGCGCGTTCCGGCCCGTCGACTCGAGCGCGCGCAAGCAGACGACGACGCCGAAGAAAGCCGTCGAGGAAGGCGAGACCTACGAGCTAAAGATAACCGCGATAGGCAACAAGGGCGACGGCATCGCGAAGAAAGGCGAGTACACGATATTCGTGCCCGGTGCACAGGAGGGCGACGTCGTAGAAGCCCGCGTCCACAGCGTGAGCGGCAACCTCGCGTTCGCCGACCGCGTCGACTGAGACAGCCGAGGCGGCGGTCCGAGCCACCCCGGCGTCCGCCGTCGCGCGCGACGGAACTCACGGTTTTTAGTGACGTCCCGCCGAGACTTCCCCCATGACGGATCTATCGAGCAACGAACGCCGGGTTCTCACGGCGCTCGCCGACCGCGACGTCGCGACCGCCGAGGAACTCGGCGAAGCCACGGGGATGGGACGCGGCCCCGTCGAAGGCGCCGCCAACCTCCTGCGCGACCGCGGTCTCGTCGAGATAGCCGAGACGAGGGAGACCGACCACTACCTCACGGACGAAGGCGAGACGTACGCGCGCGAGGGCCTCCCCGAACGCAGGCTGCACGACTACCTCGAGGAGAACGACGACGTCTCGATGGACGAGCTACGCGAGGTTGACGGCTTCGAGGTCGGAGTCGGCCACCTCCGACGGAAGGGATGGGCGGAGCTAGGCGACACAGTCGAGCCGCTCGGCGCGCCCGAGGGAACCGACGAACGCGCTCTCGAAGCCCTCGCGGAGGGCCGGGAGTTCAAGGAGATGGACGCGCTCGAACATCTCCGCGAACGAGGCCTCGTGGAACGCGAGACCCACCGGCAGGTCGAGATACGGTTGAACGAAGCCGGGCGGGCGACGGCCGAGGACCTCGACGGAGACGACGACGTCGTCGGCGAGATAGACCACGACCTCCTGGCGAGCGACGCCTGGAGGGACGCCGAGTACGCCGAGTACAACGTCGAAGCCGACGCAGAGCCACGGCACGGCGGAAGGGTCCACGTCCTCCGGCAGCTCGCCGACCGAGTCAAGGAGGTGCTCGTCTCGATGGGCTTCGAGGAGATGGAGGGACCGCACGTCGACAGCGAGTTCTACATCAACGACTGCCTGTTCATGCCGCAGGACCACCCGGCTCGGACGCACTGGGACAAGTTCCTCACGGAGGAGCCGACGCACGTCGACGGCCTGCCCGACGACCTCGTCGAAGCCGTCGAGAAGGTGCACCGGGAGGGCGCGGAAGGCGGCGAGGGCTACCACAGCGAGTGGAGCCGCGACGTCGCCCGGCGTCTCAACCTCCGTGGGCACACGACGTCGCTCTCCGTCCGCTACCTCTCGCGGAACCCCGAGCCGCCGCAGCGTTACTTCAGCGTCGACAAGGTCTACAGGAACGACACGCTCGACCCCACGCACTTGCTGGAGTTCTATCAGATAGAGGGCTGGGTGATGGACCGCGGTCTATCGGTACGCGACCTCATGGGGACGTTCGTCGAGTTCTACAGCCGGTTCGGCATCGAGGACATCGAGTTCAAACCCCACTACAACCCCTACACCGAGCCGTCGTTCGAGCTGTTCGGCAGGCACCCGGGGACCGACGAACTCATCGAGATAGGTAACAGCGGCATGTTCCGGCGGGAGGTGCTCGAACCCCACGGTGTAGACGACGACGTCGAGGTGATGGCGTGGGGGCTCGCGCTCGAACGCCTGCTGATGCTCATCTATGGCTTCGAGGACATACGCGACGTCCACGGCACGCTCTGCGACCTCGAGCTTCTGAGGGAGGTGCCCGTCCTATGGCGGTAGTCGAGGTCGACGTCGAAGAGCTGTCGCGTCTCGTCGGCGAGCATCTCGACCGCGACACAGTCGTCGACGAGCTGTTCGAGCTGGGCGTCGAGTACGAGGGCGAGGGCGAAGACGGCCTGGAGTTCGAGGTCGTTCCCGACCGACCCGACCGGCTGAGCGTCGAGGGACTCGCGCGTTCGCTGCGATTGAACCGCGGCGTCGAACGCGGCCTCCGGCTGCCCGAAGTCGAGTCGAGCGACGTCGTCGTCGAGGTAGAAGCCGCCGTCGCCGACGTCCGGCCGTACGTAACCGGCTGCGTCGTCCGCGACGTCGACCTGTCGGGGGGCGTGCTCGACAGCCTGATACAGCTTCAGGAGAAGCTCCACGCGACGCTCGGACGTCGACGCGCGAAAGGCGCCATCGGGGTCCACGACCTCGCGATGATCAAGGGCGAACGCCTGCGGTACGGCGCCGGCGACCCCGCGGACGAGGAGTTCGTGCCGCTCGCTATAGGCGGCGCTAAGCCGGAGGAGATGACGCCCGCCGAGGTGCTCGACGGCCACCCCGTGGGCCGGGAGTACGCTCACCTGCTCGAAGGCGCCGGCCGCGTGCCGCTGATATACGACGACCTCGGGGTGTTCTCGTTCCCGCCCGTGATAAACGGAGAGCGCACGGAGGTCCGCGAGGACACCACCGACCTCCTGGTGGAGCTGACGGGGACGGACGAGTGGACGATAGACAGGATGCTCGACGTGCTCGTCTACGCCCTCGACGAACGCGGAGCCACGGTACACGAGATAGAGGTCGAGTACGACGACCGCTCGTCGGTCAAGCCCGCGCTCGAGACGTCGTCGAAGTCCGTAGGACACGACCGGATAGAGAGCCTGCTGGGCGTCGCGCTCGACTCCGACGAAGTCGTCGACCTGCTTGAGCGCTCGGGCCACGACGTCGACGTGTTCGAACGAGACGACGCGACGACGTACGACGTCACGGTGCCGCCGTACCGCACCGACGTCATGCACCCCGTCGACCTCGTCGACGACGTCGGACGCGCCTACGGCTTCAACCGGATGGAGCCCCGGTACCCCGACGTCTCGACCGTCGGCGGCCTCACGGAGACCACGCGTCTCGAGAACGCCGTCCGCCGCCAGCTGGTCGGCCTCGGCTTCCAGGACCTCCTGAACTTCGTGCTCACGAGCACGGACGACGAGTACGACGCACCGGGCTTCGACGACGACGGACTCGGCGTCCACATCGAGAACCCGTACAGCGAGGAGTACGAGATGATGCGCCGTCGTCTCCTGCCGTCGATATACGTCGTCCTCGGTAACAACACCCACAGGGAGTACCCGCAGTGGCTGAGCGAGATAGGCGTAGTAGCCGCGCGCGACCCCGGGACGGAGACCGGCGTGCGCGAGGAAGTCCACGTCGCAGGCGTCGTCTGCGGGCCCGGCGAGGGATACGAGACCGCGAAGTCGTGTTTAGCTTCGCTCGTCGAGGACTTCGGCGCTTCGCTCGCGACGCCGCGGAGCGACCACCCGTCGTTCGTCTCCGGCCGGGCGGCCGCCGTCGAACTCGACGGCGCCACCGCCGGAGTGATAGGCGAGGTCCACCCGCGGGTGCTCGCGGAACACGAGATAAGGCAGCCGGCCGCGGCGTTCGAGTTCGA
>JBKGYY010000097.1:0-5407 GCA_046545855.1 Halobacteriales archaeon
CGGCTATCTCCATCGGGAAGATGTGGGTGTCTATCGCCTGCTTCCGCATCTTCGGAACCCAGACGTACCTGTTGCTACCGCTCTTCGTCGGCGCCTGACCGAGGTAGATGTTGCCGTCCGTCAGGAACTCCTCGAGACCGATGTCGCGGTCGGGGAAGACCGCCGAGGACTCGTGCACGAGGTACGACGTGAAGCCGCGTTCCTTGAGTATCTCGACCGTCTTCAGCAGGTAGCGCCGGCGTTCGTGCTCGGTCTCGAAGAACATCTCGAACATCGTGAGGGAGTCCATCACGAGCCTGCTGTAGTCGTCGCTGACCTCGTCGAGCACGCTCGTGAGCGTCGTCGCGAAGTCGCGTTCGTCGAGCAGGTCCATCTTGTCGTAGACCTCGAGTTCGCCGGAGTCGACGTAGTCACGCCATCCGTCGAACCCCAGGCTCTCGGCGGCCTGAGCGAGGTCCTCGCGGCTCTCCTCGAACGTCATGTAGACGCCTTTCTCGCCGTGGTCTACGACGCCGCGGTAGAGGAACTGCATCGCGAGCACCGTCTTCCCCGTGCCGGGGTTGCCGGTGACGAGCACCGAGGAGCCGCGTACGATGCCGCCGCCGAGTATCGAGTCGAGGCTCTCGACGCCCGTCTCTACGTAGTCGTGCTCGCTCACCTTCGGACACCTCCCGACGCCGCGTAGTACGGTGGTTTCATCTCCGTCCCCCCCGGCCGTCACGTATACGCTGCCACGCGCGGTCGATGCTCCGCGTCGCCTCCGACCGCGTCTCCATCTCGACGTGCGGAACGCCGTCGGCGAACGACACCTGTATCTCGTCGACGCGCGAGCGGTAGACAGAGACGTTCCGTCCGTCGTCGTTCGGGCGCTCGCCGTCCTCCTCTATCAGTCCGACGCGCTCGAGGTCCTCGACCCTCCGGTAGGCGGTCGCTATCGGTACGTCTAGGCTCTCGCTCATCTCCCTAACGTTCATCGCGCTCCGGGCGAGCGCCGAGAGTATCGACAGGCTGTAGCTGTCCCCGAGCACCTCGACGACGGACTCGGGGTCGGAGACGACCTCTGACTGACGCGCCATCGATGGCAGGCGTACGCACCCCGGAGCTAAAAAGATACCCCGGTGGAGACGTCGGGTTACGTCCGCGCACCGCGTTCGCCCTCCGGCTTCGACGGCCCCGACCGCCGTCGGCCGGCGACCGGGATGTCTCCAAGCCCCCGGACGACTGCGGACGTCGCCGCGACGTCACGCGGAATCCCCGCCGATGCACGCGACAACCACAAGCGATTTTAGCCGCCCGGGGTTACGGGCATTATGCCGGCAGACTCCCCCAAGTACATCTTCGTCACCGGAGGCGTGATGTCCGGTCTCGGCAAGGGCATCACGGCGGCGTCGCTCGGACGCCTACTCAAGAACGCCGGCGTCGACGTCACCGCCGTCAAGATAGATCCCTACCTCAACGTCGACGCGGGCACGATGAACCCCTACGAGCACGGCGAGGTATACGTCTTGAAGGACGGAGGGGAGGTCGACCTAGACCTCGGGAACTACGAGCGGTTCCTCGACGTCGACATGACGTTCGACCACAACGTCACGACGGGCAAGGTCTTCCGCAGCGTCATCGAGCGCGAGCGCTCGGGAGACTACCTCGGGAAGACCGTGCAGATAATCCCGCACGTGACGCGCGAGATAAAGCAACGCGTCCGCGGCTGTGCCGAAGGCCACGAGGTCTGCATCGTCGAACTAGGCGGCACCGTCGGCGACATAGAGGGCATGGCGTTCCTCGAAGCCGTGCGGCAGATGGGCGACGAGGAAGACGAAGACGACTTCATGTTGCTCCACGTCACCCTGGTGCCGCTGACGAACAAGGGCGAGCAGAAGACGAAGCCGACGCAACACAGCGTGAAGGCGCTGCGCGAGATAGGTCTTCGGCCCGAGGTCGTCGTCGGACGCAGCGAGGACAAGCTAGACCACGAGACACGGGAGAAGATATCTCTGTTCTGCGACGTCCCCGAGGAAGCCGTCGTCTCGGCGCCCGACGTCGACGACATCTACCACGTCCCCCTCGTGCTCGAGGACGAGGGACTCGCCGAGTACGTCACCCGGGAGATGTCGCTCGGACAGCGGGGCTGGGACCAGGAGTGGCGGGAGACCGTGACCCGAGACGTCGAGGGCACCGTCGAGGTGGCGCTCGCGGGCAAGTACGACTTCGAGGACGCCTACCTCTCGATACACGAGGCGCTGAAGCACGCCGGCCTACACCACCGCGTCGAGGTCGATACCAACTGGGTCGACACCGACCGCATGGGAGAGGAAGACCGCGCGAACCTCGACGCCAGCGACGCCCTCATCGTGCCGGGCGGCTTCGGCGAACGCGGCACCGACGGCAAGGTCGAAGCCGTCCGGTGGGCGCGCGAGAACGACGTACCGTTCCTCGGTCTCTGCTTCGGCTTCCAGATGGCCGTCATAGAGTACGCGCGCAACGTGCTCGGACTCGACGACGCGCACAGCAGCGAGGTAGACGAGGACTGCGAGCACCCGGTGATCGACCTCCTGCCCGAGCAGTACGACGTCGAGGACCTCGGGGGCACGATGCGTCTCGGCGACAAGGAGACCGTGATAGACGAGGGTTCGACGGCGCACGCGCTCTACGGCGCGAAGTCGGTCGAGGAACGCCACCGCCATCGGTTCGAGGTCAACCCCGACTACATCGACGAGCTAGAGCAAGCGGGCCTGCGGTTCAGCGGCACGAACGACGCCGGCACGAGGATGGAGATACTAGAGCTACCCGGCCACCCGTTCTTCATGGGGACGCAGTTCCACCCGGAGTTCAGGTCGCGTCCCGGCGACCCCAGCCCGCCGTTCGTCGGCCTCGTCGACGCCGCCGTCGAACGCGCGGAACTCCGCGCCGGAGAGGTGGAAGCGTGAACCCCGAGGAGTTCGTCGACGACGCCCTGAGAGAGATAGAGGACGAGATAGGCGACGCGAACGCCGTCATCGCGCTCTCCGGCGGCGTCGACTCCTCGACGGCGGCGGCGCTCGCGTACGAGGCCGTCGGCGACCGGCTGACGCCCGTCTACGTCGACACCGGCCTGATGCGGAAGGGCGAGACAGAGCAGGTTCGAGAGACGTTCGCTTACATGGACTCCCTGCGTGTCGTGGACGCCCGCGACCGCTTCCTCGGCGTTCTCGAAGGCGTCGTCGACCCCGAGGACAAACGCCACGCGATAGGCGAGCAGTTCATCCGGGAGTTCGAGACGGTGGCGCGCGACGTCGACGCCGACTACCTCGTCCAGGGCACGATATACCCCGACCGCATCGAGAGCGAGGGCACGATAAAGTCCCACCACAACGTCGGCGGCCTGCCCGAAGTCGTCGACTTCGAGGGCATAGTCGAGCCGATGCGCGACCTCTACAAGGACGAGGTGCGCGAGGTAGCACGTCATCTCGGTCTCGACGACGTGGTGTCGGAGCGCATGCCGTTCCCCGGGCCGGGTCTCGCAGTTCGGGTACTCGGCGAGGTCACGGAGGAGAAACTCGACGTCGCCAGGGAAGCCAACCACGTCGTCGAGGAGGAGCTACACGACGCCGGCTACGAGCCCTGGCAGGCGCTCGCCGCCGTCATAGGCAAGGCGACGGGCGTCAAGGGAGACAACCGCGTGCACGGCTGGGTCGTAGCCGTCCGCGCCGTCGAGAGCCGCGACGGCATGACGGCGCGCGCCATCGACGTCGACTGGGACGCTCTCCAGTCGATGCAGTCGCGGATAACCGGTACGCTCCCCGACGTCTCGCGCGTGGTCTACGACGTCACCCACAAGCCGCCGGCGACGATAGAGTACGAGTGAACGTGAAACCCGACGTAGTCGTCGTCGGCGACGAAGTCGAAGCGCACGTCGAGAGACTGCGGGACGCCGGCTACGACGTCTCGGTGTCCGAGGGCGGGACCGACGCGCTCGTAGACGCCGGCGTCGATAGGGCCGACGCAGTCGTGGTCGTCGGCCGCGAGCACGCCGTCCAGGTCGTAGTCGCGCGCGACGTCAACCCCGCGCTTCGCACCGTGCTCGTCGCC
The DNA here is from genome assembly GCA_046545855.1 of Halobacteriales archaeon. Lineage (GTDB taxonomy): Archaea > Halobacteriota > Halobacteria > Halobacteriales > Halorutilaceae > JAQZDA01. The sequence continues at coordinate 4,066 of JBKGYY010000097.1, forward strand.
GAGGGCGCGCCCGACTACGTCCGAGGCAGCGTCGACGTCGTGCTGTCCTCGGGAGTCGAGGACCGCGTCGTCGACGCCGTGTCGACGGAGGAAGCGTGATAGGAGTCGTCGTCGGCCGCGAGGACCCCGCGAGCACCGCGGTACGCGACGCCTTGCTCGACCGCGCGTCGTGGCGGGAGCGCGACTCGGGTTTCGCGGCGCTCTACGAGCGCGAAGACCACGTCCTCGTCGAGAAGGAAGGGATGCACCTCTACTTCGACGGCGTAGACCGCGAGATACGCGACGAGGGATACGACGTCGACGCCCTCGTCTTCGTCAGCCGTCACAGCGGCGACACCGGTCGCTTGCTCTGCGCCCACCACACGGGTAACTTCGGCTCCGCCGACCACGGCGGCGAGCCCCGAAGCCTCGCGCCCGCGGCGCCCCGTCTCACGCGGGCTCTGCTGCGACGGTTCGAGGACGACGCTCCGGATGGCTACGACGTCTCGATGGAGGCGACCCACCACGGTCCGACGGAGGTCGAAGTCCCGCTCGTCTACGCCGAGATAGGCAGCGGTCCTCGCGCCTGGGACGACGGAGACGCGGCCGCCGTCGTCGCCGACGCCGTGCTCGGGTTGCCGCCGTCCGAGTACGTCGACCGCGTCGTCCTCGGTGTCGGCGGCGGTCACTACGCCCCGCGGTTCACCCGGCTGGCGCTCGAAACCGACGTCGCCGTCGGACACGTCGTACCGCGTCACGCGTTCGACGACGTCGACAGCGAGACTCTCCGTCGTGCGTACGAGCTTTCGGGTGCGGACGCCGTCGTCCTGGAGGGAGACGTCGGCGACGCAGAAGGCTTGGTCGCGACGGCCGGTTACGACGTCTTGGGCGAACGCAGGCTGCGGTTAGAGACGTCGCTCGGACGCGACGCCGTCGAAGCGCTCGACGGCTTGCTCGGCGACGACTACGTCATCTGCACGGAGTCGTTCGAGGTCGCCGACCTGAGGGCTTTCGAGGCCGTCGAGCTAGCTCGGCTGGCGCACCGCGTCGACGCCGACGCGACCCTCGACGTCCTCGAGACCGGGGCCGTCGCCTACGCGCTCGACGCCGACGGCCAGGTCTCCGGCGTCGCAGTCGAGGACGGCGGGTCGTTGTTCTACGGATTGCTCGACATCGTGTCGACGGCGTACGAGGTCGACGTCGAAGCCGACGGAGTCGTCCTGCGTCGGCGGGAGTTCGACGCCGAACGCGCCCGCGCGCTCGGGGTGCCCGAGGGCCCTGAGTTCGGCCGTCTGGCGTCGGGCGAGTCCGTCGAGGTCGACGGCCGCTTTGTCGAGCCCGACGACGTCCACAGGGAGGTCGT
>JBKGYY010000098.1:0-5267 GCA_046545855.1 Halobacteriales archaeon
GCCGTCTCCGACTCCGCCGCTGATGGTCATCGCGGCGTGGTCGGTTATCCCGTGTATCTTCTTCGCGGTCTTGCTCGCCACCAGGTTGCCCATGCTCGCCCTGCGCTCGGTCGCGAGCACCACTCCTCCTTCCGCTGTTATGCCTATCGTCGTCGTGCCCTCCGCTACGTCCTCGGCGTTCTCCTCCGGCCTTTCCCTACGGTGCTGTCTATCTGGTATCATCCTGACTCCTCGGGTGAAAACCTGAAAGCAGGTCTACGTTGTCTTTGGGGGGCCTCGACTTAAAACTTCACGGTACGGCCCGACGGCGCGGTGAACCGCCGCGCGGTCATCGAAGGCCATTTCCGGCGTCAACGCCAGGTAGAACCGTGCTGGGCAAACTCGTCCTGGCGTTCGTCCTTCTGCCGTTCGTAGACCTGTATCTGTTGCTCGTGATAGCCGGCTGGATCGGCGTCTGGGAGACTCTCGCGCTCGTCGTCGTAACCGGCGTCGCCGGTGGCTTGCTCGCTCGGCAGCAGGGCGTCCAGACGCTACGGAGGCTGCGGTACAGGCTCGGGCGCGGGGAGTCGCCGTCTAACGAACTCGTCGACGGCGCGCTCATCGTCTTCGGCGCCGCCCTGCTCGTCACCCCCGGCGTTCTCACCGACGGCATCGGCTTCCTCCTGCTCGTGCCGCCGAGCCGCGTCGCCGTACGCGGCCTCCTGCGTTCGCGTCTCGAGGGCCGCGTAACAGTCGTCCGACAGGGCGGCTTCGAGGGCTTCGAAGCCGGCGGAGGCGGCACCGGCGACGGCCCGCGGGGGCCGGGAGGTGGCTTCGACGTCGGAGACGACGGGGACGGCGTCCGGGAAGTCGACGACGGCGACGACCCGGAGTTCCGAAGTTGACCGCGTATGCAGCTATCCCGACGCCGTCGGCCGCTGCCGTATGAAAAGCCATAAAACCAATCCCGATGAAAAACGGGACGAGGGCCAGTAGCTTAGCCAGGTGGAGCGCTCGGCTGATAACCGGGAGGTCCGCGGTTCAAATCCGCGCTGGCCCAGAACGAGCGAGTTGTAACGAGCGAAGTGACGGTCAGCGGATTCGAACTAGAGAACGGAGACAAGCGGAGTGGAGTGACCGAAGTTCAGATCCGTGCTGGCTATCGTGGGTTTTCCGGAAGAAGCCGTAATGAAGCCGGCCAGTCTGGAGTGGCTGCACCCCTCAGAGCCCCCGAGGCCACGGACGAACCACCCGTTTTTCACCGGTCTCTCAGGACGAGCACGAGGCCGACGACTGCGGATACGGCGCCTCCGATACGCAGTACGCTGAGCACCTGGTACTCCGACTCTGCTTCGGACGACAGCGCACGGCCTATCTGTCCGAACGCCGTCTCGAACTCCTGTATCTCCTGGTGGGCGTACAGCGCCACCACGACGCCGGCTATCAGCAGAACCGCCCCTATCGACGCCGACGCCAAATTCGGTCTAACGTCGTTCATGTCGTCGGCCTCCAACGGAAGCCCACTTCTTCACTCCTACCGCCCGACGAAACGTTGCTGGCTCGAAACCCCATGTTCGACGAAGCAGCGCGCGACACAAGACACTGGCGGTCGGCAAGCCGCCGCCCGAGGCCGTCTCTCGTCCATGACCGCGGATAGTTATTTGTGTGTTTGCGGTGAAGTCCGTGTGATGTCGGGTGATAAACGGAGGATAGAGTTCGACGACGACGAAGCAGCCGCGGTGCTGGAGGCGACGAAGGACGGAGTCGGCGAAGCGCTTTCGGGGGAGAGCGCCGACGAAGTCGTCCGCGAGACCACCGTCGTAATCACGACGACGACGCGGGAAGCCGAGCTAGACGACGAGATAGTCCACGACGTAATCGACGTAGTCGTCGAGACGGTGGAGGACGGGGACCACGGAGACGAACTCGTCGAGCAGGGCGCCGAAGTGATAGCGCGCGAGATAAACGAGAAGGGGCACGCCGAGGCATCGGTCGACCGCGTCGGCGACGTCATCGTGCGCTTGCTCCAGGGCCCCAAGAGCGACGAGATAGTGCAGGCGGTCGCCGAGATCGTGCTCGACCACATGCCCGGCGTCAGCCGCATGGGTCTCGTGAGGAAGGTCATAATGAAGGTCGCGGACCGCTTGCTCGGCCGGCGAGCCGACCTCGTGGTCGAGGACGTCGCGGACGTCGTCATAGACAAGCTAATCGAGTACGGTCACGCCGAGGAGCTAGTCGAGGGCACTCTCGAGGTCGCCGCAGACGAAGTGATAGAGGGCGGTGACAGCGACGACCTCGTCGCTGCGTTGATCTACATGGCCGCCGAGCACCTCGTGGAGGAGGACGAGTCGACGCGCCTAGTTAGCGACAGCCTCGACTCGATCGCGGAGCTTCTCGTCGAAGCCGACGTCTCGGACGACCTCGTGGACGACGTCCTCGACGTCGGTTTCGACAGACTGGTGGAGGACGACGCCGTCGGCGACGTGCTAGCCGACGTCGAACGGACCCACGGCTGACAGAGCCGGAGTATGTCGTAAGCCGTATTGCAGTAGACTGCGTCGGATACTTCAGTCGCCCTTGGTGTGGGCGGTGACATCATGGCATCCGAAGCAGAAGACGGGCTTCCCTCGTGCCCGCGATGTGGTTCGACGGCGGTCGAGCGCGAGCCCGATACAGATATACCTGGTTTCGAACCCGACTACGGCTGTACCGAGTGCATGAACCACTGGGAGGAAGACAGCGGCTTCCTCGGCGGACTCCTGGGCTGAGCTTCTCGGAGGATTCTTCGTCTGAAGGACGTCAGTCGACCTCGAGCCGTGGCGCCTCGTAGAGGCCGAAGTAGTACATGAACCGCGGCTTGCCGGCCGCGACGAAGTGGGCTCGCGCGAGCAGGAGGCCGTCGACCTCGCGGACGTACTCGCGTATCCGCCCGAGCGGCCGGGGGTTGTCTTCTACGTCGTAGTCGAAGACTACGGCCGGACCCGCGTCGCCAGGGTAGACGCCGTCGTACACCGTGAACTCGACGGCGTCGACGACAACGGGCGTGTAACCGAGGTGGTTGGTGCCGCGGTCGCCGTAGACCGTCATCCCACGCCAGGGCGAACGGTTTGACGCAGTCTTCCAGAGAGCGCCGTCGAGCGGCCCGGCACCGGCGTAGTGAACGCCCGTGTAGCTTCCGTCAACCTCGCCTGCGGTCACCGGCTCGGCGGACTCGAAGAGTTCGTCGAGTTCGCCTCTATCGAGTTCGAGTAGTTCCTCCGGCTTCATGATTTCACTCGGGTCTCCCCGTTATTGTTTGCTCGGATGGCTCTGAAGCCACTGCCATACTTCCAGGCCGCCTGCAAGAGGTCACTCGACTCCGTCGCGTGCAGCGAGAAATACGAACACGGGTGACGCCGCGAGAGCGATACCTATCTCGAGGCCGCCGGCAACAGCGAAAGAAGTCAGGTAGCCCGCCCGGGAGACGACGGCTCCGCCGACGACGACGCCGGCGAGGAAGCCGAGCGAGCCTGCGACGTTGAACCCGCCCATCGCGACGCCTCTCTCGGTCGGTCGGCTGAGGTCGGTTACGAGAGCCATCGTCGCCGGTGCGACGAGAGCGCCGAGAGCGCCGACGAACAAGAGCGCGACCCGGACGCCGTCGACAGATGGAGCGACGCCGACAGCGACGACGCCGACGCCGTACGCAATCGAACCGACGACGATGGGCGCCACACGGCCCACTCGGTCCGACAGCCGACCGAAGTGATACTGGAGGAGCGCGAAAGGCACGAAGAAGAAAGCGAGCGTGAAGCCCGTCTCCGCGGCATCGAGACCGTGTACCTCGCGGAGGTAGTACGTGCCCACGAGAGCGAAGAAACCCGCAGTGTACCGGTCGACGAAGCCGAAGGCGTAGGGCAACGTCAGGATCGGACGGCCTGCGACGCCGCGGAAGACGCCGCCCGCGCCGAGGGCGGAACCAGGAGCCCTGTCTTCGACTGACCGGGCGACGGACGCCGCGACGGTTATCGACACGGCCGCTGCCAAGAGCGGCGTGAGGGCGTCGTATTCGGACAGCGCTCCCCCGAGAGGGACTCCCGCGGCGACGGCCGAGCCTATCGCGAGACCCGCCGCCCCCATGTTCCTGCCGTGGCCGCCCGCGAGATCCATTAGCATCGTCATCGCGAGAGACAGCACGCCGACCGCGCAGGCGCCCTGAAGGAACCGGAGGACGAGCACGACGTCGAAGCCGAGCGAGACGAACGCCGCCGACGCCATGCCGACGTACAGCGCCGCGGCGGCGTACCCCGCCGCAGTCACGTAAGCCGTCCTACGGCCCGTCGAGTCGCTCAACGCCCCCCAGGCCGCCGCGAACAGGACGTACGCCGTTAGCTCGACGCCGAGGAACCACGTGCCTGCGTCTATCTCGTCCTCCGCGCCGAGCGCGACCACGAGGTCCGGGAGACCGGCGTACAGGACCGCCTGACTGAACAGAGCCGCGAAGACCACGAGGCCGAGAGCCGCTCTCTCGCGCGACGCCTGCGCCATCGGTACATCGAGGTGGTGTCGCGGGATATGCCTACCGGGATGTCTCAACGCCGTCTGTAGACGTAGCTCTCGAGCCCCGGTAGATGCCTGCGCTGGTACTCGACGTCGTAGCCGAGGTTCCGGAGGCTGCGTCTCACCCGGGTGTTCCGCGTGAAGTTGAGCGCGAGCAAAAGGCCGTCGTCGCGTAGCACGCGGTCTATCTCCTTGATAGCCAGGGGAACGCGTTCGTAAGTGCCCGTCCACCGGGGTTCGAGGAGATGGAGGACGAGCGAGGCCGCGACGGCGTCGAACGACCCGTCGGGGTAGTCTAGGTCGAGGACGTCGGCGACTTCCACGGAGACGTCTCCGTCGGCGACGTCGAGGTATTCGCGGGCGCTCTCGACCTGGTGTTCGTCGTAGTCGGTGACGACGGCGCGCCGGAGCGCGTGTCGCTCGAGCGCCAGCTCTGTGACGTAGCCCTTGCCGGCGCCGACCTCGAGCCAGTCGACGCCGTCGAGGTCGACGGAGTCGAGCAGCCGGCGCCATATACGGGGTACGTAGTGCTGGTTGACGGTGTTGACCCAGAGACGGGCGACGGGGTTCATCTCCGCCATACCCCCGGGTGGCTCGCGCGGCGGAAAGCCCTGTCGCCCCGCTATCGAGAGGCTTCCTAAGCCTTAAGCCCGCGTCGGCGGAAGCCGGGCCGTGGGCGCGTAGCTCAGTCTGGATAGAGTGCGGGGTTCCGGACCCCGAGGCCGCGGGTTCAAATCCCGTCGCGCTCG
>JBKGYY010000099.1:0-5249 GCA_046545855.1 Halobacteriales archaeon
TCTTCCCAGTCGACCTCGCCGGCTTCGATTCGTCCTTCGTCTTCCTGCTGGTTCGAACTGTCGTGGAGGCATCCGGTCAAACCTGCCGCGGAACCCGCCAATGCTACCGCGCTCAACCCTAAAAACGTACGTCTCCCACTACCGGAGCCCCCGAACCGTCTTCGTTCGCTCATGCACGTACCGGGGTGTGTCACAAAGTAAAAACTTTCGTGAATCACTGTGTGCGGAAAGACCGACCTGTGTCCCGCGTAGGTTTCTATGAAAAACATTTCTGCGCATACACCAAAAGAAGCCCAAACGGGGGTATAGTCTTGACTGCAATAGTTCACCGGGGTAAAGCTACATGAACGCGGCGTTCATCAGTAATCGACAAGGTGGAAAGGTGACCTCGGACAGCCTGTCAACCCCGCGGAATTCGCGGTCCGACCTCATAACCGAGCTTCACGAATGCCTTCTCTATATTTTTCTATAATCCTGTCGCCCCTACTATTCATCATCTATCGTATGTGTGACCTTCCAATGATTCTAAGATGACTAGGAGAATCCCTGAGATGGTTGTTGGCCTTTTCTTTTAGCTTTGGAGAGCGCGCGGGCTCGACATCACTCTACGATGTAGGATTTTCCCGGATGCGGACTTCTCGGCTTAGGATTTGACTACCATTTTTAGAGTTGGAGCATGTAGGTCGGGCTGTGAACCTGAAGTCGCGTAATCCGGTTGGTCTGTTTTCCTTAAAACCGCGTCTACAGGCGTGTTAGGCTCTGAACCTTAAGTTTTGCGCCGAGGAGGGGATTTGAACCCCTGTGGGCTCTCGCCCACCTGCTCTCGAGGCAGGCGCCTTACCGGGCTAGACTACCTCGGCTCGGTCGTGTATAGTGCGTCTACGGGGTAAAGTTCGCTCGGTTTGCGTCGCCGGCTCGGTCACTCGAAGGCGTCTTCTTCGATGATCTCGCCGACTGCGAAGTTCTCTTTGACCTCGCTGACCTCGACCTTCACTCGGTCGCCTATCTCGCCGCCGGGCACGATTATGACGTAGCCTCGTTCGACGCGGGCGATGCCGTCGCCTTGTTTGCCGATGTCCTCGACTTCGACGTAGCGTATCTCGCCTTTCTCGACGGGCGGCTGAAGCTGGCTCCCCGTCGAGCCACCGCCGCCTCCGTCGCCGGAGTCCGTGGTTTCGTCACGCGAGAGCACTCCGACGCCGTAGACCTCGCCTTCCTCGAGGTCGCCGTCGTCGACCTCGCTGTCGGGTACGACGAAGACGTATTCACCGTCACGGTACTCGAGACGCGAGCTAACGAGGGAGACCAGCTCTCCAGAGACTTCCAGACTCAACTTGGCTCCTCCGTTCGAGGGGAACCGGGCCACGGCCTTAGTTCTATCGGGAACCGACGGCTCACAGTAGGTCGTGCTCGCGGAGGCGTTCGACGTCTTCGCGCGAGTACTTCCGGCGGAGGTCGGCTCGCTCGGGCTGCCAGTCCCAGGGTTCGACGGCGACGACGTCGCCTTCGCTCACCCAGACGTCGCCGCGCATCCCCCCGGGGATGCGTGTGAGGCGTTCGACGTCGTCCGTGCAGTCGACTTTCAATCGGTTGTCGCCGAGTCTCTCGACGACGACTCCGAGGACTTCGTCTTCGGACGGCTCCGGCTCCTCGGTCATCGAGTCGAGATGGAGTCACGGGGACTTCAAGTCAGCGAACCGGGGGTGGACGTCAGAACGCCACTCCGAGGAACGCGAGCAAGACGACGAGCGCCGCGCCCGGGAGGCCGCCGAGCGCTACGATGGCGACGGCCCATATCGAGAGATCTATCTCGACGATACCCAGGTAGTCGACGGCGAGAAGCGCGATCAAGCCCACTATCGAGTTGTAGATGAGGGGTTTCACGACCTTCATCGTGAGGTAGACTGCGACTAAGACGAGCGCGACGAGCACGAGCAGCCCAACCTGTATCGCGGCCATGGGGATACAACCCGGGATGCACTTATAAAACTTCGTCAGACCGGTCTCCGCGGGAGGAAGTGCTACGCTTTCCTCTTTCGTCTTCGTGAGCGAGAGTCCAGAGGACGCCGAGCCGGCTTAGCTCAGTCCGGTAGCTCTTGCCTTCCTCGACCTGACGGACGAAGCCGGCTTCGTCGAGCCTCCGTACGTTGTAGATGACCTTCGATCTGAAGGCGTCGGTGTAGTCTTCGTCGAGCGAAGCCGCGAGATGTTCGGCTAGCTCGCTGACGGAGTCGACGGAGCCGAGACGGGATAGCTCCCGGAGTATCTCGGCTTCGAACGACTTCACCCGGCGGTACGTGCTTACGGGGATGTCGACGACGTGGGAGTCGTCGAACTCCATCGAGCCTATCGTGGTGCCGCGCTCCCGGAACTCCCGCGTTAGGTCGACGACCTCGTGGTAGCATTCGTCTAGCTCTCGTTCGACGGCGTCCGTCAATCCCTCGTCCTTGAGCCTGCGCATCAGATGCTGGGTTCGCTCGAGAGAACCCGCCATCTCGCTCTCGAGGTATCGCTCGGGCGCGGTGTAGTAGGCCATGATACGTTTTCTCGCGTCGTCGTGTTCGGCGACGAGCGAAGCCGCGGCAGTCGTGAAGGCGTACGACACCGTGCGCGGCATAGCCGAGACGTTGACGTGCACGTCGTGTCCGTCGTGGTACTCTCGCTCTATCAACGAGTACGCCGTCGCGTACGTCGACTCGAAGTCGTAGACGTCGTCTATCTCGTGGGTCTCCGTCTCGGCTTCGAGGAGCGACTCGAAGTCCTCTCTTAGCTTCCGGGTTAGCCTTCGGCTGTGTCCTTCTTCGTCGGAGCCGTCGACGTCTCCCCACAGCAAGACGGCTCGGTCGACCGAGACGCGGTCGCGGACGAGCGGCGCGATCAACCTGTCGTAGTCGAAGCCCACGGGGACGAAGTGTACGTTCACCCTGCTAAGCCAGGCGGGCGGGAGGCTAAAGATTTGCGTGTGACGCTCGTGACGCGGTTGTTTTTTAGCGTGGGCCGACGTATCAGGCGTCATGTCGAGCCTAGAGGTCGAGGGATACGTCGACGCACCGATAGAGAGGGTCTGGACGTTTCACTCCTCGGTCGAAGGTCTCGAGGCGCTGACGCCAGGTATCATGGGGCTCGAGGTCCGCGAGGTGCGCGACGCGGGCGGCCGGCGTATCCAGAGGTCCGAGGAACTCGACGTGGGCTACACGATAGACATGCGTCTGAGCCCTCTCGGACTCTGGCCTTCGGTCGACTGGACGGCTCGTATCACGGGGAAACAGGAGAACCGGGGTAGCGCTTGGTTCGAGGACGAGATGGTGGAGGGCCCGTTCGAGTCCTGGCGACACCGGCACGTCTTCACGTCGGAGGGCGGAGGTACGAGGATTCGGGACGAAGTCGAGTACGAGCTACCCCGGTGGTTCTTCCTCGGGAGAGGCTCTAGCTTGGTGGAACCCCAGATGAAGCTCGTCTTCCGCGGTAGACACAGGCTGCTGAGACGTATGCTCGAGTGAGTTGCGCGGCCTGCTCGGTAGGTTCTAAGCGGCTTTCTACGTCCTGCCGTCGGCGTGCGCGCCTCGACTCCGGCTCACGGCTTCGACGAGGTCGTCTCCCTCTAGAACGACCAGGTCGTTCTGTCTCGCGTAAATGCGGGCGTCGTCGAGCGAGAGCGCCTCGCCGGTGTCGTCGTCGAGCATCTCGCAGACGACGGCTGCGGGCGTCAGCCCAGCCTCGATAGCTAGCTCGACGGCCATCTCCGTGTGTCCGCGACGGCCCTGAAGCAGGTGTTCGTCGGCTCGCAAGACGGCGACGTGGCCGGGAGCCCGGAACTCCGAGGCGAGCTCGACGTCGACGTCCGCCATCGAGCGAGAGACGGCTTCGGCGAGGGCCGATATCGTCGTCGCTCGGTCTCGGTCGGTTATCCCGGTGCGCGTCGACCGGTGGTTGAGCCAGAGCGAGAAAGACGACCTGACGTCGTAGTCTAGCTCGGCTTCGACGAGTTCGGCGGGCAGTATGTCGTGCTGGAACGGCAGGCCGAGGCGTTCGGCGGCTTCGGGGTGTACGGCGACGCATATCAGGCCGCCTGCGTCGTTCCTCAGCCGGGCTACGTCGGCGGGTTCGACGTGTTCGGCGGCGTAGACCATGTCGACCTCTCCCTCTCGGTCGTCGGAGTCGTAGACGAGCACGGGTTCGCCGCGTCGCAACGCCGAGACGGCGTGCTTCATAGTTCGACGGTCACCTCCACGTCGTCGCCGTGGTCGACGTCGAGTTCGTCGACTAGCTTCACGCGCGCTATGACCTCGAGCATGTCCTCTGGGTAGTGGCTGCGGTGCGGTCGGATGACGTGGGCTTTCACGCCGTCGACTTCCGCGGGATAGCAGGTGGCGGCGCCGAACGTCCGTTCGTCGTTCTGCCACTCGTCGATGTGCACGCCGTCGGTGGAGTCGAGCGCCGTGCGCTTCCTGATGCTCTCCTCGGTGAGTTCTACGTTGAACGTGCCGGGATACGGGCTGTATCCCAGGCGTTCCTCGAACTGCTCCTGATATCCGTCGAGGCCGATGTAGTAGCTTCCCTCTCCCATACCGTGGGTTAGCTCGCCCTCGAGAGCTACCGTCGCGGGGCCTTCGAACACCCTCCGGTAGTCCTCGTACTCGCGCCGGAGCACCGTCTCGCCGTCGTCGGTGACGTCTATCCACTGTCCGTCGCTCGCCATCTCGCGTGTCACGAGACCGAGGTCTTCGAGCGACTGGAGGCGTCTGGACACCGTCTGGTCGCTCGTGTCGAGCGTCTCCGCGAGGTCGGAGCACGATATCTTGACGGTGGCTTCGACGGCTCCTTCGAGCGCGAGAGCCTTGAGCGCCTGGAGGGCGTCGGCCTTGACCGACCCCCTTTCCAGTTCTGGCATCTATCACGGATTTGAGACGCGGGCATATCAAGCTTGCTAACCGGAGGCCGACGACGTCGCCAACGTAAGGTATTTAGTCGGCCTTCACCCCCATCTGAACGTGGGCCGGTAGCTTAGTCCGGTTAAAGCACCTGGCTCTTAACCAGGTGACCGAGGGTTCAAATCCCTCCCGGCCCGCAAGGAGCGAGTTTTACGAGCGACTGAGGACCGGAAAGGGATTTGAATCATGCCAGTGGCAGCTCGCGCACGCCGAAGGCAGAGCAGGAACCTCTGGCTCAGGTTCAAATCCCTCCCGGCCCGCAAGGAGCGAGTTTTACGAGCGAGCTAACCTTCGAAGTCCTCGACGACGTCCTCCATG
>JBKGYY010000100.1:0-5185 GCA_046545855.1 Halobacteriales archaeon
CTTTAAAACGCGACCGTCTACCCCGTGGAATGAGCGAGTCCGAGAACACCGTCGACCTCCCCCGGGGAGTCGGCCGCCGGGAGTTCCACATCGAGCCGTTCGAGTGGTACGAGCGAGGGCGCGAACGAGGGCCGGTGGTCTACGACGACTCCCGGGAGAGCTGGGACGTCTTCGGCTACCACGAGGCCCGCGAGGTTCTCTCGAACCACGAGCTATACTCCAACGACGTCCTCCACGAGGAGACGTCCATCTTCAGGGACACGATGCTAGGGATGGACCCACCCGAACACACCGAACGCCGGGGGCTCGTGGAGGAGTACTTCACAAGGGAGGCCGTCGAAACGTACGAGGACGAAATACGGAGCCGGGTCCAGGGCTTGCTCGACGACGTCGAAGGCGAGCGAGAGTTCGACGTCGTAGAACGTCTCGCGTACCCTCTGCCGGTTATGACGATATGCGACGTGCTCGGAGTACCGGACGACGAGTGGCGTAGGTTCAAAAGCTGGAGCGACAGCTCCGTAGCGGGCCCGCTGGCGACCGACGACGACGTCGAGCGCCTGGAGACCGAGCGCTCGCGAGCGATGTTCGAGACCGCGGTCTACATGTCGGAGCTCGTCGACGAACGCGAGAGCGAGCCACGCGACGACATGATATCGAGCGTGGTGTCGAAGGACCACGGTCTCTCGAAGTACGAGCTCATCCGGATGCTCGGCCTGCTGATGGTCGCGGGCAACGTCACGACGACGAACTACATCGGCAACGCCGTCTGGTGTCTCGGGGAGTCGGACGTCGACGTCGACGACGTGAGCGACGACGAAGACATGCGTCTTTTCCTGGAGGAGGTGCTCAGGTACAGGTCGCCCGTACAGCTCGCTCCCCGGCGGGCGCGAGAGGACGTCACGCTCGCGGGCGAGGAGATACAGGAGGACGACACCGTGGTCGCGTGGATCGGCGCGGCGAACCGCGACCCCGCGGTCTTCGACGACCCCATGGAGTTCGAACCACGGAGAAGCCCGAACCCGCACGTGGCGTTCGGGGGTTCGACGCACTACTGTCTGGGGGCGTCGCTCGCGCGGCTGGAGACACAGGTGGCCGTGGGCTCGTTGTTCGAGCGCGTGGAGTCGCTGGACGTCCCGGGCGGCGAGCGCCAACCCGTGGCGAGCGGCTTCCTCCACGGCCTCGAAGCCCTCGACGTAACGGCGTCCTGGAGGTCACGTCCATGAAGTTCGGGGTTTTCTACGAGCACCAGCTTCCGCGGCCGTGGGACGACGGCTCCGAACGCAGGCTGTACGACGAAGCGCTCGAACAGGTGGTGCTCGCCGACCGACTCGGCGTCGACTACGTATGGGAGGTAGAACACCACTTCCTCGAGGAGTACAGTCACTCGTCGGCGCCCGAGGTGTTCCTCGCGGCGTGCGCCGCGCGCACCGAAGACATCCGTCTTGGACACGGAATCAAGCTGACTCCGCCGGCCTACAACCACCCCGCGAGGACGGCGGAACAGGTTGCGACGCTCGACGTCGTGAGCGACGGCCGAGTGGAGTTCGGTACGGGTGAGAGCGGCTCTACGATGGAGCTAGATGCGTTCGGCGTCGCGGTCGAGGACAAGTACGAGATGTGGCAGGAGGCCACGCGGGAGGCGTGCGAGATGATGGCGAGCGAGCCGTACCCCGGCTACGAAGGCGAGTTCTTCGAGATGCCTGCGCGGAACGTCGTGCCGAAGCCCGTGCAGGAGCCGCATCCACCGCTCTGGATGGCGTGTCCCAGCCGCGAGATGATAGAGGTCGCCGCTCGACACGGCGTAGGCGCGCTGTGTTTCGCGTTTCGTTCGCCCGATGAAGCCGCCGGGTGGGTCGAACGGTACCACGAGGTCTTCCGGGAGGAGTGCGTTCCCATCGGTCGCTCGGTCAACCCCCGGGTCGCGATGACCACGGGTTTCAGCTGTCACGAGGACGGCGACGTAGCCGTCGAGCGAGGTAAGGAGGGCTTCGACTTCTTCCGGTGGGCGCTCGCGTACTACTACGTCTTCGGCAGCCACCAGCCGGGCTTCGACAGCCTCTGGGAGGAGTACGAGGACGGCCCTGACGAGCTTCCGTCGCTCGCGGAGACGGCCATAGGGACGCCGCGCGAACTCAGGGAGACGTTCGAGCGGTACGCCGAAGCCGGAGTCGACCAGATGATACTCGTCGGACAGGGCGGTAAGACGTCTCACGAGCACATCTGCGACGGACTGCGTCTTTTCGCAGACGAGGTCATGCCGGAGTTCCACGAGGGCGAGGAGGAACGCGTGCGCGCGAAACGCGAAGAACTGGAGCCGGCGGTACAGCGTGCGTTCGAGAGGAAGGACGAGCGTCCGCCGGCTTCGCGCGAAGACGTCGAGGCCGTCAAGCCCTACGACCGCGACTACTCGAACTACCTGTAGCTCGTTCGAAGGCGGGCCGGGCGACGGCTCAGTCGACGAAGGCGCCCGCGACGAGAAGCGGCAGCACGAGCGTCGCTTCGGCTTGAACCTGGACGTAGTTTCGGTCTTCGCTCTTTATCTTGCCCCAGGAGACGGCTTCGCGCGGCGGCGCGCCCGACAGAGAGCCGTCGCCCTCCATGCCCGTCGAGACGTAGACGGCGTAGTCGGCGCCGCCTCGGAACAGGTTCGTCATTATCGCGTGGTGCTTGGGTACGCCGGCGCCGACGCTGAAGACACCGGTCTTTTCCTGCAGTAGGCCCCGGTCGACGAGGTCCTCGTAGTCGTCGCTGACCTCTATGCCGACGTCGCCTACGTCGTCGCGTTTCCGGTAGTAGTAGAGGAAGTTACCTATCTCGCTGTCGGTGAACCCGGGTACGTAGACGGGTACGTCTCGGTCGGCGGCGGCGGCGAGAAAGCTGTCGGAGTCGTCGAGTCGCTCGCCTACCTCTCGCGTGAACTCCCGGGGCGTCCTCAGCCGGTCTTCCTCGAAGAAGTCGTCGTAGAAGTCGTAGAGGTACTCTTCGAGCCAGACGTACCGGTCGCTCGGCACGTATATGTTGCCGAGCCTGTTTATGCCCCGTTCCCTGAGTTCGGCTTCGTCGGCGTCCCATCTGCCTAGAACGAACGGGTGTTCGGTCTTGATGACGTCCTCGGCGACGGCGCCCGAAGTCGTGATGACCACGTCGACGTGTCCTTCGCGCACGAGGTACGCTATGGCCTCCCGGAGACCGCTGCTCGCTATGTTCGACGTGAAAGACAGGTAGACCGCGACGTCTTTGTCTCGCATCCTTCTGAGGATGTCGACCGCGCGAGCGAGGTGCGTGGCCTGGAACCCCGTGGTGGCGTAGCTGTCGAGCAGGTCGTCGAGAGTGACGTCACCCCGGTAGTCGTAGCCCCGTACCGCTGGAGCGTCTACGTCTTCGTCGGTACCAGGGACGACGTTCTCCCTGGTGTCTTCTGCGTCCATGTACCGCGGTGCTCGGTGCGTCGGCTTCAACCCACGGATTCGGTGACACCGGGTGCGGGCGTCATTCGACCGTGACCTTGATGGCTGGCTCCGGCTTTCTGGGTCTCCGGAGGCTAAGTTCAGAGTCTATCAGATACTCGACGAACACCCAGAGGACGACGTATAGCAGCGCGAGGAATCCGAAGGTAGTGGCTGTCTCGAGACGGGGTGTCTCTACCGCCGTCCGCTCGCCGAGCCACGCTATCAAGCTCGGCTGGTGCCAGACGTACGTGTTGTAGCCGGCGTGGAGCGCCACGGCGATACCGAGCCCGAGGGAGACGTCGACGATGCCACGGTGTCTTCGTCCGCGAGCGAGGTAGTACGCGGCTATGGAGGTCCAGAATACGTGGAGTATGCCGACGTTCGCGCGGCTGGCCGCGGTCTCGATAACCCCGAGGCTGCCGAGGATGCCTCCCGTCAGCATGTAGAGCGCGTTCTCCATCGTGACGAAGCCGAGCGCGGATAGCGCGCCGTAGTACATGCCGTCGAGAGGCGTCGTGAGGCCTCGCGAGGCGTAAGCGTTGAGTCGGACGGCGAGTAGCTTGAGTGACTCCTCGACGGGCGCCACCACGACGACGAAGAACAGCGTCATCCCCCCGAGAACCGGGGTCCCGATAGCCCCCTCTATGGTCAGGTTGTTGACTGTGTACGCGACTCCGGCGGCTAGCGCTCCGAGGGCCACCGTCGTGGCCTCGTACCGTGGGTTCCAGCCCCTGCGTGGGTTGGAGACCCTGATGTACACGGTGACGATTGCAGCGGGAACGAGCGTCGGCAACGTTAGAACGAGCAAGACGGGGTCGAGCACCGTGAACACGCCGGTTCCGACGTACGCGAGCACGAGGGCTGCTGCCGCGGCTACGAGTACGACGTCAAGCGGTCGTCTGGGTCTAGGTATCAACGGCATAGGTTCTCTGTCCTCCTGACACGTCGTCGGCCTACCGCTCGTCGCGTGGTTCGGTAGCTACGCAGTCGGGTGTCGCTCGTCCCACTTTTTTTAGCGCCTTATAACATTAGTTTCGTGCGTCCTTAAAGCTAGTTAACCCGTCGGAGTTAAAACCACGCGTCTAACCTACGACGACAACCCGTTAGTCCGGTCGGCGTCGAACTAACGGCGACGTCTCCACGCCGGAGAGACATATGGAGACCGCCCGACATATCGGGGTTCGATGCCTTCGGCTCCAGATGCCGAGGAGCTTTATACCCGCGACTCTAACGTGCGATATGGACGAAGCCACGATCGGACGTGAGCGCCTCCGGTGGCTGGTGCTCGCTTCTTTGCTCCTGCTGGCTCTCGTGGTGACGACGACACAGGGTCTCGTCGCCACCGTCTACTGAGTCCGCCGGAAGCAGGGGGTACGCGTAATATCCATAACCGAGGGTTAGACGTTCGGTTATCAAAATACCGTCCGATTACTTGGAGTTACACGTCTATCCCCAACCATGGTGTGGATGGACAACATCTGTCGCGCATCGACCGACGTAAGTAAAGCCCGGCTCGACCCGACGGGAGGTGCCGGCGTTGTTCGATAGATGCCCTACGTGCGGTACACTGAGGCTGCTGTCGTCCGTCACCGCCGGAGTTCACGGCGGCAAGCCCAGCGAGAGACGCAGGAGAGGCGTGCTGTACGCGTACTCCGCGGACGACGACGTGTCGTTCGACGAGATATGCATGGGTTGCAAGCGCCTGCTGTCGTCGGACGCGGACGCCGGGCCGTCGG
>JBKGYY010000101.1:0-5095 GCA_046545855.1 Halobacteriales archaeon
GTCGACTGGGACGCCTTCCTCCTCGGTGACTACCACCACTTCGAGCGCGAGGACGTCGAGGGCGTTCTAGCGACTTACTCTGGCTCCACGGAGCGCGCGAGCGCCGAGGAACGCGAGAGCCGGGGGTACAACGTCTTGGAGTTCGACGGCGACGTAGGATTGAGCCGCCGGTCGCTCGACCACGTCAACCGCACCTGGGTCTACGTCGACGTCGATCTCTCGGCTACGGAGGGTGACGCCACGTCGTTCGTCGTAGAGCGCGCGCTCGAACACGACGTCGAGGACGCCGTCGTGGTGGTCTACGTCGACGGACCGCCGGAGGTCGAGGTCGGCCAGGCGGACGTAGAGACAGCGGTGGCGTCGGAAGGCGCGTTGCTCGCCCGGGTCATCGACCGGCGTGACAGCGTGGAGACCGAAGGAGAGGAGGTCGAGGTGGCGTTCGCCGACCCCGACGAAGCCGTCCGGGAGCGCGTGGAGGAGATGGACGTCTCGGGTCTCGCGCGCGAGATAGACGTGCTGGTGCGCGGCGACGGCCTGCCGGACTCGCGTCTCGCCGACGAGATGGAGGAACTGGTGTCCGAGCGCGTCGCCGGAGGCTGGACGCCCGACGCGTCCGAGGACGACGGAGCTACCGACGACGGAGACTCCGGGGGGGCGGAGGCCGACGACGGAGAGACGAGGAACGAAGAGCACGCGGACGAAGAGACAGAAGTCGAAGAAACCGGGGACGGAGAAACCCGGGACGAGGAAACCGAGGACGGAGAAACAGAAGAAAGAGAGGCCGGCGAGAGAGAACCGGGAGACGAACCTGCCGACGACGAAGACGGAGCACCGGGCGAACGCCAGAGCAGCGTGGAGGACTGGCTGTGAGGTTCAGGAGGCTGTCGCTCAGGAACTACAGGTGTTTCGAGAACGCGGACGTCGAGTTCGACGACGGCGTCACCGTGATACAGGGACCGAACGGAAGCGGCAAGACCACGTTGCTCGAAGCCTGCTTCGTCGCTCTCTACGGCAGCAAGGCGCTCGACACTGGCGAGGTGCTCGCCGACGTAGTCACCGAGACGGAGGACGAGACAGAGATAAAGCTCGAGTTCACCCACGGTGGCTCGGACTACGCGGTGGAAAAAAAGATAGCGAGGACCGACGACGGAGCCACGACGCGGTCGAGCGTGCTCGAACGAGACGGCGAACCGATAGGAGACGACGGAGTGCGCTCCACACGCCGGGAGATACAGCGGCTGCTCCGGATGGACGCCGAGGCTTTCGTGAACTGCGCCTACGTCCGCCAGGGCGAGGTCAACAAGCTCATCGAAGCCGGAGCCGACGAACGCCAGAGGATGCTCGACGACCTGCTCCAGCTAGGCAAGCTCGAGACATACAGGGAGCGCGCATCGCTCGCCCGCCGCGGCGTCAAACGGGTGCGCGACCACCACGACAGCCTCTACCGAGACAGGGTCGACGAGGTCGAACGCCTCGAGGACGACGAACTCCACGAGAAGAAGAACGAGATAGAGTCGAAGCTCAAGTCCACGCGCAACGAGAGAGACCGGATGCAGGACAACCTCGAAGCCGCCCGACGAGAGATAGACGACCTGGACGAACGCATCGAGAGCCACCACGACACCAGAAGCGAGATAGAGGAGACGGAGGCCGAGGTAGAACGCGTCGAATCCAGGATACAGGACCGCGTCGACGAACAGAAGCGAAGTCTGGAGCAAGCCCGGGAGCTACGCGAGGAAGCCGAGGAGACGGTCGAGAACCTAGAGGAGCTCGATCCACCCGACGTGGACGAAGCCCGCGAAGCCCTCCGGGAGGTAGAGAGACGCCTCACGGAGAAGCAAGCCGAGGTAGAGACGCGGGAACAGAGGCTCGAGGACCGACGGGAGAGACTGCAGGAGAGACGGCGGGAGGTCGGAGATACCAACCGACTTCTCGCGGAGACATCCGAAGAAGTCGACGAGATACAGACGGATATACAGGAACTCGAACAGGAGATAGACGAGCTAGAGGACGACGCCGTCGAAGTACGCGAGCCCGACGATGTACGCGAGGAACTCGAATCCAGGAGACGGCAATATGCCGAGCTAGACGCCCGAATCGACGAGCTACGCCGTCACCGCGAACGACGGGAGGAGCTGGTCGAACGCGGGCGTTGTCCGAGGTGCGGACAGGAGGTGGACGAAGCGACGTTCGACGACGACACCGACGAGATAGACGAGATCGAGGAAGAGCTACAGGAGGTCGAACGCGACGTGAGCGAGCTACAGGAGGAGCTGGAGAAAGCGAAGGCCGAGAGCGAGAGACGCGAGCGTATAGAGCAAAAACAGAACGAGGTGGACGGGCTGCAGGAGCGCCTCGAACGCGAGAACGCCAGGCGCGAACGAGCCCGGGAAGAGGTCGAGCAAGCCGCCGAAGCCGTCGAACGTCTGTCTGAGGAGACAGAGGAACTCGAACGAGAGCTACAGCGACTCGAAGACGAGGTAGACGAGGTCGAAGACGAGGTCGAAGACGCGGAAGACCGTCTCGAACGCGCCCTCGACGCCGAGGAACGGCGCGAGGAGGCGCTGGACAAGAAAGAGAAAGCGGACTCGCTCGACGAACGCCGGAGGTCGCTCGACGACGCGGTCGAGAGCGACCGAGAACGCCTCGACGACCTACGGGGACGTCTCGATGACCTCCGCGAAGAAGCCGGCGACGTCGACGTGGACGAGCTACGGAGCCAGCGAGACGAGTACCAGGAGTACGCCGAGAGATACAGCGACGAACGCGACTCGCTCGAACGGCAGATAGAGGAGCTTCAGACCGAGAGAGGCGGCGTCGAGTCCGAGATAGAGCGTCTCGAGAGACTGCGTGACGAGGTCGACGTCCACGGATCGAAGAGGGACGCCGCCGAGAGCCTGTACGAGGACGTCGAAAACCTCGAGGAAGCCTACGCGAGCCTGAGGTCGGAGCTACGTCTCCAGAACGTCAGACGTCTCGCGGCGTTGCTCGACGAGATGTTCGACACGATGTACGCGAGCGACTCGTACTCGGGCGTCGAGTTAGACGAGGACTACGGCCTCCACGTCTACGAGAAAGACGGCACCGAACTCGACCCAAGCTACCTGTCGGGCGGAGAACGCGCGGTGTTCAACATCTCGCTCCGGTGCGCGATATACCGACTGCTGGTCGAGGGCGTCGACAGCGAGCGCTCGCCGCTGCCGCCGTTGATGCTTGACGAGCCGACGGTGTTCCTCGACAGCGAGCACGTCTCCCGTCTCATCAGGCTCGTGCGAGCTATGAACGAGGAGTACGGGGTCGAACAGGTCGTCGTCGTCAGCCACGACGTCGAGCTACTCGACGCCGCCGACCACCGTCTCGCCGTCGACAAGGACTCGACCACCAACCGCTCGACGGTGCACGCGGCCGACGCGCTCGCCGGCGGTCAGACGTAGCCGGCGAGTATGAGGGCTTTCTCGAGCGTCGTCCGGAAGACGTCGGACTTCGAGCGGTCGTAGAGCAACGCCGCCGGGTGGTAGCAGGGCATCAAGAGAACGTCGAGGTCGCTCGAGAGCCGCCGGGGTTCGCCGACCTCGTCCGACATCCTGACGTCGCGTCCCACGAGGTTGGACGTCGGAACCCTGCCGAGCGAGCAGACGACGTCCGGCGACACCTCTTCTATCTCGGCGTACAGGTGTTCCCGGCAGTTCGCGAGCTCCTTCTTCCGTGGGTCGCGGTTGTCGGGCGGCCTGCATCTCACCGAGTTCGTTATCCTGACGTCGTCCCGGGAGACACCGAGCGACTCGAGCTCCTCTGTCAGCAGACGGCCGCTCCTTCCGACGAACGGCTCGCCCATCTCGTCCTCGCTCGCGCCCGGGGCTTCGCCGACGAACAGGAGGTCCGCGTCCTCGGCTCCGACACCGTTGACTATCCTGCTCCGGCTGTCGACGAGCGCACGACACCTCTTGCATCCGTCGACCTCGAGGGTCACGACGCCTCCACGTAGTCGAGACACGCTCTCGACGCCTCGCGTGCCACCCGTAGGGGTTCGGGACGGCGGCCCTCCCGTGTCACGCGGTCGACGAGCCTGCGTGCCACGTCTCGTTCGACGTCGACGGCGCGCAGCCATACGCTCTCGCCGGTCTCGAGCGTCGTCTCGGTGCGCTCGCGCTGTCGCTCGTAGAGCTCCAGACGTCGAGTGGCTTCGTCACCCGTGAACTCGCTCTCTATCGCGCTCGAGAGGCCGTCGCTCTCCTCGTAGGAGACGGAGACGACGGGCAGGTCGGTCTCGCGGGCGACGCGGTCGAGGTCTACGACGTTGTACCACGCGAGCGCGATGCCGGAGACGAGCGCGAGCGAGACGTCGTCGCGGTCGAGCTTGTCGTGTAGCTCGACTACGCCGTCGGTTGCGTCGAGTCCTCCGACGGAGATAGACGAATAAGCGAGCGTCTCTACGCCGCGGTCGACGCGGTAGACGACGCCGGCGACGACGGCTTCGTCGCCCTCTCGGCCACGGTGGCTCTCGGCTACTCCGAGCACGCGTACGCCGGGTTTGTCGAGGTTCATCTTGGTTTCTGAGCCGCGCTCAGGCGGCGGACTCGTACGCCGAAGCGAGTGCGAGGAGGGCGGCGTCTCCCTCGCGTCGCCCCGTTAGCTGGAGTCCCACGGGCAGGCCGTCTACGTCGCCGCAAGGCAGGCTGACGGAGGGCACGCCCGCGAGGTTGACGGGCGTCGTGTTGACGTCGGCGAGGTACATCTCGAGCGGGTCGGTGAGCGCCTCGCCGAGTTCGAACGGCGGCACGGGCATCGTCGGCGACGCCACGACGTCGTGTTCGCCGAGCACGCGTTCGAAGTCCCTCCGAACCAGTTCGCGCGCGCTCTGGGCTTTGGCGTAGTACCGGTCGTGGTAGCCGGCGCTGAGAGCGAACGTCCCGAGCATCACACGGCGTTTGACCTCCTCGCCGAACCGCGACCGCGCCTCGCTGAACGCCTGATTCCAGTCGCCGTCGCCGCCTCCGGGTCCGTAGCGCACGCCGTCGAAACGCGCGAGGTTGGACGACGCCTCACCCATCGCTATGACGTAGTACGCCGCGAGAGCGTGTTCGAGAGACGGCAT
>JBKGYY010000102.1:0-5066 GCA_046545855.1 Halobacteriales archaeon
GCGCGCGAACGCGGAGACCGCGAGGCCGTTCCAGCCCGCGAGCACCTTGTCGTCCTTCGCGGGCGGCTCTCTCGCGTCACGCGTCTCCTTCAGGCCCCGGAGGCCGTCTTCGACGAGGCTGCGTGCGGTTCCGACGTCGACGTCGAGTCCGCCGGCGATGTCCTCCATCGGCTTCCGGACGGCGAGCACGCTACGTCCTTCGACGTCGCCTCCGTCGGTCACGCCGTACCTCGCGGTGACCGCGCGGGCTCCTTCGTCTCCGACGGCGTCCTCTATCTCGCCGGGAGTCCAGGTGTAGTAGTATCCCTCGACTCTTTCGCCGTCCTCCGCCGGACTCCGTGCGTCGAGGCTCGCCGCGAAGCCGCCGTCGGGCGCCTGCATCTCGCGCGACACGAACTCCAGGGTGTCGCGTGCGACGTCGGCGTAACGCTCCCGGCCGGACTGCTCGTACGCCGAGAGGTAGAGGCGGGCGAGCGTCGCGTTGTCGTACAGCATCTTCTCGAAGTGCGGGACTGTCCAGCCGCGGTCGACGCAGTACCGGTGGAAGCCTCCTCCGACGTGGTCGCGTAGGCCGCCTTCCGCCATCGCGTCGAGCGCCTCGCGCGCGACGTCGGCGTAGACTTCGTCTCCCGTGACGTCGTGGGCGCGCAGCAGCACCTCGTGCCGGGTGGCGTGCGGGAACTTCTGTCCGCGGCCGAAGCCGCCGTAGTCGCGGTCGGCTCGTTCGACTGCGGCGTCGGCGACGGCTTCGAGCGCTCTCTCCGGGCCGCCGGACCCCCGCTCGCCGTCCATGCTTCCCTGTATCTCGTCCGTCCAGTCGACTGCCTGTCGCTCGACTTCGTCGCGGCGTTCCCTCCAGGCTTCGGTCACGGAGTCGAGCACCGAACCGAAGTCCGGGCGGCCGTGCTTTGGCTCGGGAGGGAAGTACGTGCCGGCGTAGAACGGATGGCCGTCGGGCGTGAGCCAGACGGAGAGCGGCCAGCCTCCGCCGCCCGTCGTCATCCGGCACGCAGTCTGGTAGACGCGGTCGACGTCGGGGTGTTCCTCGCGGTCGACCTTGACGGGCACGAAGCCCTCGTTTAGCTTCTCTGCTACGTCGGGGTCCTCGAACGACTCCTCGGCCATCACGTGACACCAGTGGCAGGCGGCGTAGCCGACGCTGAGAAAGACGGGGACGTCTCTGTCGCGCGCTTCATCGAACGCCTCCTCGCCCCAGGGCTTCCAGTCGACGGGGTTGTCGGCGTGCTGGAGGAGGTAGGGGCTCTCTTCTTCGGCGAGCGCGTTGGTCATGTGCGCTCTACGCGAGCACGGTGGTTAACGCCTGCGACGTGGCGTCGGTGAACAGCGGGAGAGTCAGTCGGAGTGCAGCCGGCGGCCGAACGCGCGCCCGCCGGCGAGAGCGAGCAGAAGGCCGAAGAAGCCGACGGCGTAGTAGACGTAAGCTAACAGGCCTTCGCGCGTCGCGGCCTCGAAGCCGGCGTTGACGCCGTAGACGAGGAGCAGGCTCCCGACGAGTACGAGCCCTAGCGGCGGCAGGAGGCCGCCGTCGAGTTTCACGCGTCCGCCCCCTCGTCCGTGGTTCCACGTCCCTTCGAGCCGGCGTACGGCCTCCTGTTGGTGTAGCCGCATCTCTTGCATCGGACGACGACGTGCTCGCGCGCCGGACGTAGTCTGACGCGCGCGGTGTCGCCGGGCCGGAGGTAGACCTCGCAGCCGTCGCACACCCTGGCTTTGAGGTGGCCTGGAACGGCGACGCGCGTGCGTTCGGAGACCTCTCGCGCGCGCTCGGCGTACCTCGTGGCGTCTTCCATGTCGGCGTCGGCCGCCAGGTCGAACAGCGTCTCTATCCTCTCGCGAGCTATCTCGCGCTGGCTAAGTGTCAACGCTTCGAACGCGGGGTTCCGCGGACTTATACGACGCGGTGCGCCCCAGGTACAGGGCCTACGCCTCCTGGCTCGTCTCCGTCGACCGGCTCTTGAGCGCCTCCTTGTCTATCTTGCCTATGTGCGTAGTGGGTAGTTCGTCGACGAACTCGACCTCGCGGGGACGTGCCTGGCGGGCGACGCGGCCGTCGAGGTGGTCGCGGACGTCTTCTTCGTCGATAGCTCCGGTCGACTCGACGTAGGCGGCGACGCGCTCGCTCCCCGGTCGGTCGGGGTCGGGTACCCCGACGACGGCGGCGCGCTCGACCGCGGGGTGTCGCTCTAGCTCTTCCTCGACCTCCTCGCTGTAGACCTTGAGGCCGCTGACGTTTATCATGTCTTTGACGCGGTCGACGACGTAGAACCGTCCTCTCTCGTCTATCCTGACGACGTCGCCCGTCCGCACGTAGCCGTCGTGGAACTCGTCTCCGCCGTCGACGTAGCCCTTCATCCGCTGGGGGCCGTCGACGAGCATCTCCGCCGCGACTTCGTCTTCGACCGCTGTCTCGACCGGGACGCGTTCCTCGGTCTCGGGGTCGAGCAGCGCGACGCGTGTCTCGGGGACGGGCACGCCGATGGTCTGGACGTCGAACTCGGTCTCGCGGCGGGAGACACCGCTTATGCCTTCGACCATGCCTTCGACGTCGAAGTGCGTGACCGGCGACATCTCGCTCAAGCCGTACCCCTGGGAGACGCCGCCTCCGGAGCCCGAGAACTCCTCCTTGACCTCCGACTTCAGGGGCGCGGAGCCGCTTATGCCGAGCAGCCCGAGGTCGCGGTCCTTCATCTCGTGGAACTGCGTGGGCACGCCGAGCATCGTGACGGGGTCGTGTTCGTCGACGAGTCGCTCTATCTCGTCGTAGTCCCGGGGGTCGGTGACGAGTAGCTGTGTGACTCCCATGCCGAGGAACATCTGGCTGAGGAGGTGGCCGTAGGCGTGGTAGAGCGGCAGGGCGACTACGGCTTCGCTGTTCCCGCGCATCACGGTCGCGGCGCGCGACATCGAGGCTTCGACCTGGCGGACGTTGGCGACGACGTTCGAGTGGGTTATCATGCAGCCCTTCGGTCGCCCGGAGGTTCCGCCGGTGAACGTGACGGCGTAGAGGTCCTCCGTGGGGTCTACGTCGACCGAGCGGTGGTCTTCGGCGTCGCCGAGGTCGGCTGTGTCCTCGCCGTGTTCGCCGGAGGTCACGAGGAGGTTCGACGTCGTCTCATCGTGGTAGCGGCGGGCGGCTTCGGAGTAACTCTCGCCCCCTAGCACGGCCACGGGTTCGACGCGCTCGAGGTTGGCTACTACGTCTTCGTCGGATTCGAGTACGGGGACGGGGACGTTGACCGCGCCGGCCATCGACACGGCGTGTGCGGCTACGAGGAACTCGGTCGACGTCGGGTATACGGTGGCGACGTGGTCTCCGGGTTCTACGCCGTGGGACTGGAGGCCGGCGGCGAGCGCGCGCGCCCTGCCTTCGAGCTCGGGGTAGCTCGTCTCGTCACTGCGTTCGACGACGCCGGCATCGGGGTGTTGTTCCGCGGTCTCCTCGAGCAGTCGGTGGACGGGATGGTCGTGGTCGGGTAGCTCGGGGTCGACTCCGTACTCGTCGTATATGGATCGCCATGGCTGCGCCTCTTCCATCGTACCGTGGTTGTATTACGGGGTGATTGTAGCTTCTGCCGTCCATAGAAGGCTTAAAATGCTTGTACCTCTTATGCCACCCCGATGAGGTACTACAGGTACGTCCACAAACCCGAGACAGGCTACCTCCACCCTATAGAGGAGGACGTCCTCCCGCAGGTAGACGCCGAGCGAGTCGAGCTAACCCACCTCTCGCTCCTGTCGAACGAAAACGGAGCCGTCGTGTACAGGTGCCGGGGGTCGCCGGAGGGCCTCGAAGAACTGCTGAGAGAACACGGAGACGTCGTGAGCCACCAGGTGTTCGCGGAGACAGGCGACGGCTTCTACCTCTACGTCGAGTTCGAGCCCGGCGGACCCGCCACAGACCTGATGCGCATCGCGACAGACCACGGTCTGATACTCGACACGCCGTTCAGGTTCACTGACGAGGGCCTCGAGATAACCACAGTCGGCACGGAGGAGAAGGTCCAGGAGTCGCTCCCGAGGTTCATGGAGCTCACCCGGGACGCCGAGACGGCGCTAGTCCAGGTCGGAGAGTTCGACCCCGAGACGAGCCAGATGGCCGACGCGCTCACCGACCGCCAGTACGAGGTAGTCGAGGCCGCCGTCCAAGTGGGCTACTACAGCAACCCCCGTGAGGCCACCCACGAGGACGTGGCCGAGCGCCTCGGCTGCACCGCGAGCACTGTGGGCGAGCACCTGCGTAAGGTCGAGGCGAAGCTCCTGCCGCGCGTAGCGGACAAGGGCAGGTAGCGTCGGACGCGCCCACCGGAAGCGCAGTGCCTGTGATAGCCGGCCAACTCGCCGGGCTTCCGTCGTCGTTTCTTCGTCAGAAAGCAGACGTAGCCGTGGCTTAACCCCGGTGCCCGGGCGACCCCTACTTAAAGAACCCCCGATAGACGGAGCAACCCTTGTGTGTAACAGAGCCAAACTGGCACGTATGGACGCATCAGAGATGATCGACCAGTACTTCGAGATGGACGAAGAAGAACTCAAAGACAGCCTGCCCCAGCTCCTCGACACCGTCGAAGGCAACGTACAGGCGCTAGTCGAAGAACGCGAGGACGACGTACCCCGCCTGCTCAGGAAGCTCGACGAGACGGACGTCGAGGAGTTCGCCAACGACGCACCCGAGGTAGCCGAGCGGTTCCAGGACTTCCTCTGGGAGGCCACCGCCGAGCTAATCGAACGCAACGACGAACTCAAACAGAACATCACGACGAGCGCCACCGTCAACTTCGAAGCCGACGACAGCCCGATGCAAGGCCACCTCGAGGTCGACGCCGACCAACAGACTATAACCGGCGGCGCCGGCAGCCTCGACGACGCACAGCTACACGTAACCGGCCCGTCCAACGTGCTCGCCGGCATGCTCACCGGTTCCACGGACCCCGTACAGGGCTTCATGGCCGGAGAGTTCGAGATGGACGGCGAGGTCGACAAGGGCATGGAGCTAGCCCAGGTCATGACCCCGATCAACCAGAAGCTCGCGTCGCTCGACGAGGAGTAGA
>JBKGYY010000103.1:0-4951 GCA_046545855.1 Halobacteriales archaeon
AGGGCACTAGAGAGGGTACAGCGTTTGCTTCGTTCGAAGAACTCGCTGGCGTTCTTCGTCATGTTCTCGATACCCACCTTCCTGTTCGTAGTCGCCGTGCAGAGCCGTATCGCGGCGACCGAGGCGACGGGGCCGCTCGATCCCTACCTGCCGGAGGCGTTCGTCGAACCCAGTGCAGTCGCCGTCGACATGCCCCGTCTCGGCGCAGTCCTCCTCATCTTCGTGGCGTTCTACATGGGCAGCTACGTCGCGATGGTCGTCACGAGGACGTTCTATCACGGGTACGACTGGGGCGATGTCCCCCGGGAGGTCTACACCGAGGACGTCGTCGTCAGTTCGCTGAACTTCACGCTCGCCAGCCTGACGTTCATTCCGTTGTTCTTCATCGCTCTCGCGCTGTTCATCCTTCCCGGCGCGTTCATCGCGATATCGTTCGCGTTCTACGCCGTCTACATCTCGATAGGCGGAGAGGGCTACATCGACTCGTTCATGAAGAGCTGGGGTTTCTCGCGCGGCCGCCGCCTGCCTCTCTTGATGTTGTTCGGCGCGTTCCTCCTCGGCATGATCTTCATCGGCGCCGTCGGCCTCGTGCTCTACGTCGTCGTCTGGAACGTCTCGACTGTCGTCGCCGAACTCATGCTCGCGTTCGGCCTCGCCGCCCTGCTCGTGTTCACGCTCGCCGTCGTGACATCCACGTTCGTCACTCTCGGTCCGGAGGGCGTCGACGTCGAGCCCGAGAGCTAGATGCGAGAGGCCGCGAACGGCTTGTTCTCCGCGGCTTTCCGTATAGACGGAGCCGTCCGTGGTCCCGGAGAATCGGAACGCTTTCCGCAGAAGAGACGCCGGGGTTACTCGGACTCGCCCGGACGGCGTTCGACGACGGCCTTCTGTATCTCGACTCGACGGAGCGGGTATATCTCCTTCGCCTCGTTGTACAGCGCCGAGCTGAGCCGACCGGAGGCCATGGCGTCGACGAACTCCTCGAAAGTCGAGTCCTCGCCTTTCTCCACCGTCATCTCCCTCACGCGCTGGCGTATGGCTTTCTCCTGGCTGTCGTCGGCTTTTTTCGCTGCGAACGCCACCGGCTGAACCTCGAACTCGTATCCGTCGGACGTCTCCAGGAATATCACGTCGTCCACCTTCGACGTCCCCCTGCGGACGAGCGACCGAAGGTAGTCGCGCGTAAGCTCGTGGCCCGTGTACTCCGTGTAGACGGCGTCGCTACCTATCTCCGACACCTGGAACCTGACCTTGGTGTTGTTCTCGCTGAAGTCGTCGGTTATCTCTCCGAGCGTCGTCACCACCGTCCTCCCCAGTAGGTTCTCGGGCTCGTCCGCCGGAGTCTCGCCTAGCTCCGCCCTGTCGAACTCCTGGGAGGCCAGTATCTTGTACCAGTCCTTACCGGCTCCCTTCCGGGATACCTGGCTGCTGCTCATCTGGCTCGAAGTTAGCCGCTGCGACATATAAGCTTACTTCATTGAGCCGGCTTCGCTCTCCCGAACGACCCGGGACGAAGGCTGGATTTATGACGTGTCCCGTCGTTCGAAGCATATGCCCGAAGAGATACGTGCAGCCACCTTCCTCGACAAAGGCGGGACGGGCAAGACTACGACCGTCGCCCACCTCGGCGTCGCGCTCTCCGACCAGGGACACGACGTCCTACTGATAGACCTCGCGGGCAAGCAAGCCGACCTCGCGAAGAACTTCGGCGTCTGGCGAGAGTACGAGCAACGCATCGAGGACGAGGACGACTGGCCGAACATCAGCACGGTGTTCCGCGAGCAGTGGAGCCGGATCGCCGGAAAGCTCGACGACCCTCTCGCCGAGATGGTGTTCGACACCGGCGAAGGCCCCGACGTCATCCCCGCGCACCCGGGGCTCGACGGCCTCGACACCGAGCTGAACGACGTCGAGGAGATACAAGAGCGCTACAGCAGGCTAGACGCCTTCCTCGACGACTACATCGAGGGATACGACGCCGTGCTCCTCGACCTGCCGGGTTCGACGAACAACATAAGCTACAACGGCCTCTGGGCCGCACGGAACGTCGTCGTGCCCGTGGAAGCCGGGCCGTTCGAGGCTATGCAAGCCGAACGCCTGCAGGACGACCTCGAGCGTATCTCCGAGAGGTTCGACGTCGACGTCTCGCTCGCGATGCTCGTGCTCAACAAGACCGACGCGCGGACGCGCTTGAGCGAGGAGTTCGCCGACGAGCTAGAGGAGGACTACCCCGGCGTCCTCGCTCCACGCGCCGTTCCGCGGAGCCAGGACGTCAGGAACGCCGCCGTCGAAGGCAGGACGTTGTTCGCAGCCGACGGCCTCTCTGACTCCGCGCGGAGGGCGCGCGGCGCCTTCGAGGAAAACGCAAAAGAGCTAGCGCGACGACTTGGCTAGAGATGAGCGACGACGAACTCGACAGGCTTAGGGAGCAGACTCGGAGCACCGACCGCATAGACGCCGAGGAAGACGGAGACGACGGAGTCGACGCCGACGTCGACTCCGGGGAGACTAGCGACACTTCTGAGGACTTCGAGCCACCGGAGCCACACGAGGAGTTCGAACGCAGGCTCGCGCGCGTAGTCAGCGAGGTACGGCGCGCCGAGCGACCGCGGACTTTCTCGGCCTCGGACCCCGTGTTGAGCGCGTTTTTCCAGGCGCTCGGGAGGGACGAGGACGCCCGAAGCGAGGTAGGCGAAGCGCTAGAGCGACTGGCGGGCGAGGAAGCGGGGGATCGCACGCGTTCGAACGGCTACTCGCGCGACGACCTCGTGCGTCTCGCGGCGCTCGCCGGGGTGAGGCAGGCGGCGCCCGCGTACTACGAGGACGTCGGCGCTCTGTCGGACGAGAGGTAGGGCCTCCCGGGCCGTCGTCGCCCCCCCGGGGAGGATTTATAAGCTTGGCTCGTGTAACTCGACCTCCATGTCTGGATCCACGCGTCAGGCGGGCGAGAAAGGCGACGTCGACGCCGACAGAGAGTGGTACTTCGAGCTCTCGCGCCCCATACTCAAGTTCGTCGTCGCCGTCGCCGTGCTGGTCTCGCTCTGGTGGCTCGTCGAGAACGTCGGGGCTGCGAGCGAGATAGACGTGCCGCTGCCCGCCACCAGCGAAACGATAACCCTGGCCGGCGTCCTGTCGAGCGCGCTGACGGTGTTTCTCATGATAGCGATAGTCGCGTTCTCGGCTTCTTTCGGACGCATCCTGCACGACGGCACCGGGGTCTCCGTCCTCGAGTCGCTCTCCAAGCTAGGCGGTCTCGCCGTGTCGCTCGTCTTCGCTTACTGGATGTTCGGCTGGGTCGTCGAGACGTTTCCCGAGTACGCCGCCGAGTACGACGTAGCCTTCCTCGTTCTCGGCATCGTAGTCGTCGGCTGGCTCGGTCTCGTTCTCTACTCGAACGTCGACGAGATAGTAGAGTCCATCGGATGAAATCGAACGACGGAAGCGACGCGTCTCCGAACACTCGACGTTGAACTGCCCTTACTGCGACTTCGACGGACGCAGGATAGCTCTCCACGCACACCTGATGGAGAACCACCCGGGGGAGGTGGAGCGAGACGGCACGGTCTACCGGTTCGGCTGTCCGCGGTGCGACGAGACAGGGGCCGTCGACGTGGCGGAGGGAGCCGACGTGACGGGGGACGAGGCCGCGGAGTACGCCCGCGAGGCCCGGCTGAAGTCGTTCGACGTGCTTCTCGACCACCTCGAAAGCGAACACCAAGACCGAAACAACGGCGTCTAGACGTCTCTACTGCGGGCTCGGCTGACCCGTCCCGCTCGGATCGAACTCTCCGGCGAGGCCCTTCAGCTTCTCGAGGATGCCCTGTTTCTCCTTGCGGTCGACGAGGGCGTAGTCGAGCACCTCGCTGATGTTCGACACCGGCTGTATCTCCACCATCTCCTCGTACTCCTTCTCTATCATTACGTCCTGTTCGTTCGAAGCCGGGATGATGACGCGGTCGATTCCGGCTTTCGCCGCCGCCTCTATCTTGTGCGTCACTCCTCCGACGGGGAGGACGTCGCCGCGCACCGACAGCGAACCCGTCATCGCGACCGACTGGTCGACGGGCGCGTCCTCGAGCGCGCTTATCACCGCCGTAGCTATCGAGATAGACGCGCTGTCGCCCTCGACGCCCTCGTACGACTGCAGGAACTGTATGTGGACGTCCTTCTTGTCTATCTCCTTGCCCGTGAACTTCTTGATGACGGCGGAGACGTTCTCGACGGACTCCTCGGCTATCTCCTGTAGCTTGCCCGTCGCTATCACGCGGCCTCCTTCCTCGGACTGCGAGGGCGTCACCTCCGCCATGATGGGCTTGACTATGCCGCTGTCCTCGCCCATCACCGCGAGGCCGTTGACGCGTCCGACGGCGCCACCCTCCGCCGTCGTCATGTCGTACTCCTTCTTCCTGTCGATGTACCGGTCGGATAGCTGCTGCTCTATCGACTTCGCGCGGTCCTTCGCCTGGAGCACGTGGTCGCGCGTCACGTAGACGGCCTCTTCGTCGTAGGCTATGTCTCCGGCGACGCGGACGAGGCCACCGAGGTCACGGAGCTTGAGAGTCAGGTGGTCCTTGCGGCCCGCACGTCGCTGGGCTTCCTTGACTATCTCTTCGACGGCCTCGCGTTCGAAGTGCGGTATGTTGTCGTCCTTGTCGACCTCCTGCGCGACGAACCTCGCGTACTTCCTGCGTATCTCCGGCGTGTCCTCGATGGTGTCCCGCATGTTGACCTCGTATCCGTAGCCCTTTATACGGCTCCGGAGCGCGGGATGCATGTTCTCCATCGCGTCGAGGTTGCCGGCCGCGACCATCACGAAGTCGCACGGCACGCTCTCGGTCTGAACCATGGCGCCGCTCGAGCGCTCGCTCTGACCCGTGATGCTGTACTCGCCCTCCTGTATCGCGGTCATCAGGCTCTGCTGGTTCCTGATGTCCAGGGTGTTCATCTCGTC
>JBKGYY010000104.1:0-4763 GCA_046545855.1 Halobacteriales archaeon
ACGAACATGTCGCGGAACGAGCGCTCCCAGTGTTCTCCGAAAGATGTCTGTCCGACTCCGATTACGGCTACGTCTCTTCCCATATTCACTCCTCCTTTATCTTGCCCTTGTGGCGGGCATACTCGGCGTAGTCTAGCTCGACGGTGTCGTCGAAGCCCTCCCTGAGGTCTGCGCCCTCGTACTCCGCCATCTTCTCCGTCGCGCTGAGCGCGAAGGCGTCGCTCCCCGCGCCGCTTCCGAACGACGTCACGAAGACGCGGTCGCCGGGCCGGGCTTCGTCGAGCACGGCGACGAGGCCGAGCATCGACGCGCCGCTGTACGTGTTGCCTATCTCGGGCGAAAGCAAGCCGGTCTCGTACTGCTGCTCGGTGAACCCAAGCTTCCTAGCGGCCTTGACGGGGAACTTGCCGTTCGGCTGGTGGAAGACCGCGTGGTCGAAGTCCTCGGGCTCGGCGTCTATCTCGTCGAGCAGACGCCGGGCGGCTCCGAGGGTGTGTTTGAAGTACGCGGGCTTGCCGGTGAACCGCTCGCCGTGCTGCGGGTAGCGTTCGCCCTCGCGACGCCAGAAGTCGGGCGTG
The DNA here is from genome assembly GCA_046545855.1 of Halobacteriales archaeon. Taxonomy (GTDB): domain Archaea; phylum Halobacteriota; class Halobacteria; order Halobacteriales; family Halorutilaceae; genus JAQZDA01. The sequence continues at coordinate 579 of JBKGYY010000104.1, forward strand.
TCGCTCGTGTACGACGCCGTCGCCTCTATCTCGGCCACGGCGTCTCCGGCGTCACCGACGACGAACGCGGCTCCGCCGGCGGCGGCGCTGTACTCGAGGGCGTCTCCCGGCGCTCCCTGCGAGACGTCGGCGCCGATGGCGAGCGCTCTGTCGGCGGTGCCGCTGTAGACCATCGCCGACGCCGTCTGCATCGCCGCCGTGCCGGCCTTGCACGCGAACTCGTAGTCTGCGGCCGTCATCTCGGGCGTCGCGCCTATCGCGGCGCCGACTATCGTCGCCGTGGGTTTGACGGCGTAGGGATGGGACTCGCTGCCGACGTATATCGCCTCTATCCTCCGTGGGTCAGTGTCCCTGACGGCGTCTCGCGCGGCCTCGACGCTTATCGTCGCGGTGTCCTCGTCCATCGCGGGCACGCTCTTCTGGTGGATGTTGAGACCGCTCTCTATCTTGTCGGGGTCGTCGCCCCAGACGCGCGCTATCTCCTTCGTCCGAATGCGGTAGCGGGGCACGTAGCCGCCGTATCCTACTATCCCGGTGTCCTCCATCCTCTAGACCTCCCTGAGTCCTTCTATGACTTCGTCTATCGGCTCCCTGGTGTGGCTGAGGGCGACGTCCTCGAGCCTCGCTATCCTGCGCGCTATGAGGGAGACGTCGTCCTTCTTTATGCCGTGGAGGACGACGGCAGACGGCGTGAGGTTGGTGACGCGGATGGCGACCATCGGTCCCTCGCCCCGCGTGATGTTGGTGAATATCAGGGCTCGTTCGGTAGTCCAGCCGTAGAGCCGGGGGAACTCGTCGCTCGAGAACTCGGTTATCGCCTGCTGGCTGTCGACGACGGTGTGGCCTTCGATGCGTGCGTCTTTGTCGACTATGGGTTCGGCGCCTATGGCGTCGTAGAGCTCGTCTATCTCGGCGGGTTCGTCGTAGTCCCTCAGGTCCTTGACTGCGTCTCCTTCGAGTCCTGCGCCGAGGAGGACGCGGTACTTGCTGATGGTCTCTCCGCCGTCCTCGATGTCGGCCTCTATGAGGGCGTCGACGACGCGGCTGACCATCTTGGTGCCGGGGCTCTCTCGTCTGCCGCTCTCGTAGTCGCTGACGACGCTGCTCGAGACGTCGAGCCTGTCGCTGAGGTGGCTCTGGCTAACTCCGAACTCCTCCCGCCACTTCCTAAGTGCACCTCCGGGGTCGTCGCTCAACGCTATCTCGCCCGCCATCTTCTCGGCGAGCCTCTTGCGTGCTCCTTCCATCGGCTTAGGCGACGGGCTTTCGGTTTAAATGGGTTGCGGAACGACGTAAATCAGTTCGACACTCGACGAACTGCGCCGGGCTACTCCTCGGGAGGCGGCCGAACACCCATAGTAACCTCCACCGTCTCCACCTCGCCGTCACGCAAGACCTCGAACTCCACCGATTCACCCGGCTCGGTCTCGACCATCAGGACGCGAGCTAGCTCCTCCGAGGAGTCGACCTCAACGCCGTCCATCGAGAGGATGACATCGCCGCCCCTCGGCACGTCCGCCTCGGGATCTTCGACGCCCTCGAACACGCCCTCCGCCGGTCCGTCCTCTACGACGTCCACGACCATCACGCCACGTATCTCCTCAAGGTCGTTCTCCTCCGCGACGTCTGGCGTGACCTCCAGCGACCTGATGCCGATGTGAGGATGCTCGACCTCGCCCTCCGCGATCAAATCCGGAACAACGCGGTCGACGAGCGTGCCCGAGACACCGAAGCCGATAGACGCCTGACCACGCGACGTAACCCCGATGACCTCGCCGTCCATCGACACGATGGGACCTCCGCTCATGCCCTGCGCGACCGAGCCGTCTATCTGGACCGTGTCAGGGATGCTGTATCCGCCCGGCGCGGGCATCGACCTGTTCAGACCCGCTACGACACCCGCGGACAGCGAGCCCTCCAGACCCTGAGGGTTGCCGAGCGCCGCGATACGCGTGCCGTGCGGAGGTGGAGACGCCGTCACCGGGAGCGCCTCCGCGTACCCAGGCGGGTCGTCGACGTCGAGAACCGCGAGGTCGGTGTAGACGTCCGTGCCTCTCACGCTGGCGGTCCGCCAGTCACCCGGCAGGAACCGCACCTCGACCTCGGACTCGTTGCCCACCACGTGCTCGTTGGTCACGATACGGCCCTCCTCGTCGTAGACGAAGCCCGAACCCAGGCCGTCGGGTTCGTCCTCCGGGTCGACGCGAATCGAAACCACGGAGTCCGAGACCAAACGGTAGAGCTCGACGTAGCCGCCCTCCTCGAACGACGGATCCTGCGACGTGTTCAAAGGAGGTGAGTCCGGCGTAGTGCTACTCGGAGCGTAGGCGTCGAAAGCGAAGCCCGCCGCGACGCCAAGCAACAACGCGACGACGACGGCGCCCGCCAAAACCTTCTTGGACATGCTCCGGCCTACGCCTTCGCCCTCAATAAATAGTCCGGTGGAATCCGAAGATTCCAGTGAAGTCCAAAGAGTCCGGCGGAGGCCAACGATCTACGTCGACTCCGCGTACTCCACGAAGTTAGAGAGAACCTTCAGACCGGCTTCGCCGCTCTTCTCCGGGTGGAACTGCGTGCCCACGACGTTGCCGTCGTCGTTCGAAACCACCGCGGAGAACTCCACCGGGACGTCGCCACCGTACACTGCCGACGCCACCGTTCCGTCGCCACGCTCGGCGTAGAACGAGTGCACGAAGTAGAAGTACTCGCCGTCTACGCCGTCCATAACCGGGTGTGACGACACGACGTCGACGTCGTTCCAGCCCATGTGAGGTACCTTTCCGACACCCGAAGGAAAACGGACGACACGGCCTTCGACGAGATCTAGTCCCTCGGCCTCGCCCCCCTCCATGCTCTCCGACATCAGCATCTGCATACCGAGACATATGCCGAGCAACGGCACGCCGTCGTCCGCCGCCTTCAGCAGTGCGTCGTGCAGGTCGCGCGACCCCCGCATCCCCTCGTGGAACGCGCCGACGCCCGGGAGCACGAGTGCTTCGGCGTCCCCGACTTCGCTGGATTCGCCGGTCACGGAGACCGAGGCGCCCGCGCGCTCCAACCCCCGTGTCACCGAACGGAGGTTTCCGAGACCGTAGTCGACGATAGATATCTCCACGAAGAAACGCAGGCGACCTGACTGCAAAAGGATTACCATGAAACGCAGAGAAAGCCCGGCTATGGACACAGAGAAGGCCCGCAGCCCGAAGCCCACGTCGAACCCCTAGGGGGTTAAATGCGTCGAGAACCAATCTCCTTCCACGAGGGAGCCGCAGTTCTACGACCTCCACAGGTCTCAACCTCCATGGACGGGCTCCCTCGAACTTCCCTGCCTAGAGACGACATAACCCCCACGATATGAATACTTTTTGTTAGTTCAAGCCGTCGGCCGCACTCAACAGGAGCAGAGCGACTTACAACGGTTCGGAAGGACGGACGAACCAAAACCAGACCAAAGGTACGGCGTGTCGATAGCTACACCACGAGGTCGACGTCGAACTCCGTGAGGTTCTCGAAGCCGTCGTCCCGCACGACGACGAGGTCCTCCACCCGAACGCCACCCCAGTCGGAGTAGTAAAGCCCGGGTTCCACGGTGACGACCGATCCAGCCGGGAGCGCCCCGCCGGACTCCGAGAGACGCGGAGCCTCGTGCAGATCCAGTCCGACGCCGTGTCCCGTGCTGTGCACGAAGCCCTCGGTGGCGTCGTCGCGCGTCGTCGGATGACCGGCGGCCTCGAAGACTTCGCAGACGGCGTCGTGTACAGTCTCGCCCGTGACGCCGGCGCCGTCGTCGAGCACGTCGAAAGCCGCCTCCATGGCCTCGAGAGTCGTCCGGTGTGCCGCGGCGACGGCCTCCGGAGGCTCGCCGACGACGAACGTCCGCGTCATGTCGGCGTAGTAGCCCTCCGGCCCCCGGGGAAAGACGTCGACCACTATGGGTTCGTCGGGACGAAGCGCGCCCTCGCCACGCCAGTGAGGGTCCGATCCCCGTCGACCGCACGCGACGATGACATCCTCGGCGTGACATCCTTCGTAGAGCAACGACACCTCTATCTCGGCACGCAGGCGCTCGGCCGACAGCGGCTCGTCTTCGTGGACGAGGACGTCTCCGTCCACCACGGCGTCCGACAGCACGTCCTCGGCGCGGTGCATCGCGCGCTCAGTCGCTCGCTGAGACGCGGTTATCGC
>JBKGYY010000105.1:0-4762 GCA_046545855.1 Halobacteriales archaeon
GGGAGACGTGAAACCTGCAGGCTCCCGACGGAGGACGAAGCCGACCGCTTCCTCGTCGACCCCAGTCGTTCTCCCGCTGAAGACTGAACTCCAGGGGCCGTATCGCAGTGTTGCAGGCAGTAGTACCGGTAAGCTCGTCCGATCGCGCTTGAGGAGCGGCCAGCCCGCGGCTTCTAACAGGTGGGCGCGAAGTGCCCAGCGGCGTTGCGGGTGGCCGTCAGTCGAAGCCGCGTCCGAACCGGTTTACGGGGACGCCGCCGACACAGGTGTCACCGCGTACCTCGGCCTGCTATCGTTCGTCGACGGGAGTGTACTCGACGTCACGCCGGCCGACGTACTCGGCGCGAGGCCGTATCAACCGGTTGTTCGCACGCTGCTCCATTACCTGCGCCGTCCACCCCGCCGTCCGGCCGAGCGCGAACATGGGTACGAAGAAGTCGATGGGCACCCCCAGGCTGTAGTAGACGCTGCCGCTGTAGAGGTCGACGTTCGGCGATATACCCTTCGAGCTTATGTCCTTCTCCTCGTCGAGGAAGGACTCTATACGTTCGAGCATCGAGTACCAGTCGACGTCGCCGGCCTCGCTGATCCGCTTGCTCATCTCCTTGAGGACGACTGCACGGGGGTCCATCTCGCTGTAGACTCGGTGGCCGAAGCCCGGCACGCGTTCACCTCTCTCGAGGAGTCCCGCGAGGTAGCTCTCGACGTCTCCGCCTTCGTCCCGGATGTCGAGCAACATCTCCATGACGTCCTGGTTGGCGCCGCCGTGTAGCGGTCCCTTGAGCGCGCCTATCGCTCCCGTGAGAGCGCTCAGCATGTCGCTCTCCGTCGACGCCACGACGCGGGCGGTGAACGTCGAGGCGTTGAGACCGTGGTCCGCGTGTAGCAACAGGACGGTGTCGAGGACGTCGGCTTCCTCGGCGTCGGGCTCCTCGTCCCTGCTCATGTGCAGGAAGCTCTCCGCCGTCGAGTGCTCCTCCCGGGGCTGGACGACGTCTTCGCCGTCGCGCGCTCTCATGTAGCTCGCGAGTATGGTCGGGGTCTTCGCGAGAGCGGCTACGGCTCTTTCGTCGTCGGAGTCACCCACGTCTCCGTAGACTCCGACTGCCGACAGCGCGGTGCGTAGCACGTCCATAGGCACGGCGTCCTCGGGCGCGTGCTCTACGACCTCTTGGACGCCGCGCGACAGCCGCCGGTGGCCTGCGAGCCTGGCTTCGAACTCGTCTAGCTCGGTCTTCGTGGGAAGCCGGCCGTTCCAGAGGAGGTAGGCCGTCTCCTCGAACGAGGAGTTCTCCGCTAGATCGCGTACGTCGATGCCGCGGTACAGAAGCTCTGGTTCGTCTCCGTCTATGTAGGTTATCTCTGTGTCGCCGACGACGACGTTCTCGAGACCCGGACGCCGTATCTGCTGGGGCTGGCTCATCACGTCAGATGACGTGGCTACCCGTTAACTTTCTTGTGAAACGCGAGTGTCAGTTAGTGTTCGCAGTTCGTCTCAGTCGAAGCGCTCTACCTTGGCGTCGACGTCGCCGAGGGCTGCGAGCGCCCGGTCGACGAACCCCGAGAAACCGTAGACGAACGCCTGACCGTCGACTTCGCCGAGCGCCTCCGCGACGGCGCTCTCTAGACCGGAAGCGTCGACCAGGCTCACGTGTCCGCCTCGTTTTTCGACGTCCCGGAGTCGGTCGACGTGGGCGTGCGTCTCGTCCTCGTAGACGACGGCTACGTCGGCGTCTCGTTCGAGAGCGCGTTCGGCTATTCCGACGGCTGGTCCGACTCCGGGTCCGCCGACGACTACGGTGACGGCGTCTTCGTCTTCGTAGTAAGACCGGCCGAAAGGCCCAGCGACGTAGACGGTGTCGCCGGCGTCGAGCTCGCGGAGCCTCGGGCTTAGCTCGCCTTCGGGGTCGAGTTCGACGGTGAACTCGAGTTCGTCTTCGGGGTGGCTGTTGGACAACGTGTAGTGTCGGACGACGCGCACGCCGTCTACGTCGAGGCCGACCTGGACGAACTGACCCGGGCTGACGTCTCCGTAGGGCGACTCGGTCGTGACTACGAAGTCGTCGCCTTCGACGTCTCTGACTTCGTATACCTCGACGGGTTCGCCCTCCATGGTCCGTGTTTGTGAGGCGTCTCAAACCATCTTCGGTTTGGTGGCCCTACCGCAGACGTACGTCTGACTTAGGTTTTTAGTCCATGAACTCGAAATCCGACCGATGAAGCCGGAGTACGTCGACGTGGAGCTCCCGCCCGAGATAGTGAGGGAGCTAGACGACACAGCACGCGAGGAAGGGATGACGAGGAGCAGCGTCACGACGGAGATGCTCGCGGAGTGGCTGGAGGCGCAGGGCATCGAGAACTACATCTGAGGTCGCGTCAAGACCGCGTAGGCTGTGGGTCCCGGGAGCACCGGTGGTCTGAGCATGCGTGGGGAGCCGCGTCGGTCGGCGCGCGCCGGCCGCCGCAGCCCTCGTATGACACGTTTATGTTGCCGGGCGGTCTCGGTTCGACCGTAGATGGAGTTCCACTACGTCGACCTCAGGGCGTTCTGCTACGCAACCGAGCGCCTGGACCGCGTGCGGCGGGCGTTGGAGCTCTTCCTGCCGGACGACGTCGACGTCGACGTCGAGTCTACGGAGGGTCACTACGGCGACGGGATAGAGGTTCTCTCCGTTCGCCTGGAGCGCGCCGACCAACTACGCTACGTGTTCGACCGCGTTCTCGACGCCGACGTCGACTTGGACGAGGTTGAGGAACGCGTCGACGACGACTGCGTCTTCCACCTGAGGCTCGACAAACAGCGGGCGTACGACGGAGAGCCGTCGCTCGGTCGGGGGATAGAGCTGAGGGCTAAGGCCGAGGCGTATCCCGCGCGCAGGGAGAACGCCGTCGAAGCCGTCCTGCGGAGCCTGTCGGGTTCGAGCTAGCTCGCCTCGATGACTTCCTCGAGAGTCTCGAGAGCGCGGACGGCGTCGCGTTTCTCGACGACTATGATGGTCTCGGTGTAGCACGACGTGACGTCGACTATGTTGATGTCCTCGGTGGTGAACCGGGAGACCATGTGGGCGAGCACGCCGGGTACGTCGACGATGTCCTCGGGTGACTCAACGGTTATGCACGTGAGGTCCTCGTGGATCTCGACGACGTCGTCTACGGAGTCGACTATCTCTTCGGCGCGGGTGTCGTCGGTGACGACGGTCGTGTACTCTCTCCCGCGGACTACGTGGAGGAAGCCCCGGTCCATCGAGACTTCGCTGACCTTGCGTGCGGTGATGGAGACGACGTTACCGCGGAGCGACACCCTGGAGTCGGCTACGACATCGCGGGCTCGTTCTGCGGCGGACTCGCTTCCCCGGAGGTCCTCGCTGTACCTCCGGACGGCGGTCGTCACGGCTTCTATGTCGACTTCGGCTCCGACCTCGTGTTCTACCTCGGGTTTGATGTGTCGTGCGAGCGCCCGGTAGTTGACGACGTCGTCGCGGAGGCAGTGGAGCAGATGCGGGTGTCGGGAAATGGTGCGTCTGCATTGCTGGGCGAGCGACATGGTCTTCGGACGGTCTCGGCTGACATAAATACGCCGGACACCGTAAAAACGACGCACATACGTCGTGGACGACCCAAACACAACCCTTTTGGCTGTGACCCGCCAAGAAGCTCGTATGCCAGACAGAGTAGTCCTCGCCTTCTCCGGCGGACTCGACACCAGCGTCTGCGTACCCATGCTAACGGAAGACTACGGCTACGACGAAGTCATACCAGTCGTCGTCGACGTCGGCCAGCCCCAGGAAGACCTCCAGGAAGCCCTGGACCGCGCCGACGAACTAGACCTCGACCTCCACGTAGTCGACGCCTCCGAGGAGTTCGTCACCGAGATGGTCTACCCCGCGATAAAAGCCAACGCAAGCTACGAAGGCTATCCCATGGGCACGAGCATGGCCCGACCCGTCATCGCACGCCACTGCCTCGACGTCGCCCTAGAATGCGACGCCGAAGCCATCGCCCACGGGTGCACCGGCAAAGGCAACGACCAGCTAAGGTTCGAAGCCATATGGCGCAAGAGCGACCTCGAGATAATCGCGCCGATGCGCGAACACAACCTCACGCGAGAGTGGGAGCTAGACTACGCCGACGAACACGGCATACACGTCGAAGCCACCGAGGAACAACCCTGGAGCATCGACAGCAACGTCTGGAGCCGGTCGATAGAAGGCGGCGAACTCGAAAACCCCGGCGTCGAACCCCCCGAGGAAGTCTACGAGTGGACGACGTCACCCGACGACGCACCCGACGGCGGCGTCACCGTCGAGATAGAGTTCCAGGAAGGCGCCCCCGTCGCCGTCGACGGCGAAGAGATGCAGCCTCTCGCGCTCGTCGAACACGTCAACGACGTCGCCGGCCGACACGGCGTCGGAAGGAACGACATGATGGAGGACCGCGTGCTCGGACTCAAGGTCCGCGAGGTCTACGAACACCCCGCGGCGACCACGCTCCTCACGGCTCACCGCGACCTCGAGAGCCTCGTCTTCACCCGCCGACAGATCAAACACAAGCGGTCGATAGAGACCGAGTGGAGCGACCTCGCTTACAGCGGACTCGTCGAAGAACCCCTGTTCGACGACCTCACCGCGTACGTCGACAGCAGCCAGCGGAACGTCACCGGCACAGTCCGCGTCAAACTACACAAAGGCTCCGCGCGCGTCGTCGGCCGAGAGAGCCCCAACGCCCTCTACGAAGGCGGCATGGTGTCGTTCGACGAAGGCGA
>JBKGYY010000106.1:0-4705 GCA_046545855.1 Halobacteriales archaeon
GTCTGTAGCTCGTCCTCGGCTTGCTCTCGTTTGTCGTCGAACTCCGCGGTTCCGGCTATCTCCTCGATTATCCCTCGTCTCTCGGTCGGACCCATGTTTATGATGCCGGTGACGTCGCCCTGCATGACGACGTTGTATCCCTCGGGGGTGACGCCGGCGTTCGCGAGCAGGTCCTGTACGTCGGAGAGGTTGACGGAGCGGTCGTCGATGTAGTAGTAGCTGTAGTAGTCGGACTCGGTCTTCTTTATACGGCGTCGGATGACTATCTCGTCGGGGTCTTCGGCTTCGCCGCACGCAGTCCGTATCTCGTCCTCGGTTACCGCGCGGTCTGTGTTGTCGAGCACGACTTCGACGCTGGCCTCGCGTGCGACGTCGTCGCCGGGTGGGTTGTAGAGCAGGTCGGTCTGTTTCCGGGCGCGCATTCCGCGTGTCCGGGCTAGCCCGAGCGCGAAGAGGACTCCGTCTATGAGGTTGCTCTTTCCGCTTCCGTTGGGGCCGCTTATCGTGGTGAAGCCCTCGTAGAACGGCACGGCGGTGGGCTCCCCGAACGACTTGAAGCCGTCGAGACGGAGTTCCTTTATGTGCATCTTGTTTGAGGCGGCTTGTCCCGTTAGGGAACGCCGGGTGTCTACGCGACGTAGATGTCGTCTTCGGTCTTCTCGGCTTCTTCTTTGACTCCTACTTCGTCTAGCTCTATCTCGGTGTCCCTCGTGTCCTCTAGGTCGTCGAGACGTTTCTGCATGTCGACGACTTCGTCCGTGAGGGCGTCGACGGTCTTCTCTAGCTCCCTGAGACGCGACTCGGTCTTTCTGTCCATCTCCCGGTGGCGTGGTTGTGTCTCTCTGTCCATCGTGGCTCTACCTGGAATACAGCTACGTCGTTGATAAGTGCAGCGTCAGACGTGCTCACGTGCGTCTGACGCGCGTCAGACGGACGGGTGGCGGGCCGCCCGGAAAGATACCGGACTAGCTTTTACGGACGGCTTCGTTCCACTCACGTGGAGAGCCAGAGGCCGTACGCCGTCGAGGCACTCTTCGACTCGGTCTACCACCTCAGGTACTACTTCGTGCCCTTCGAACTGAGGAGGTACGCCGCCCTCGTCCTGATAACCTCCGTGGTCGGCGCGAGAGCCGGTTACGGCGCCGTAGGCGACGGCCTCGCGCTCGCAGCGGGCGTCGAACTCGACGTCCGTCTCACGAGACCCGCAGCCGAGACGATGTTCGAATCCGCCGGCCTCTACGTCGCCGGCGGAGCCGTTCTCCTCGTCTTCATACTCTACGTCAGCGCGTTGTTCGAGTTCGTATTCGTCGAGGTTCTCCGGACGGAAGACCCCGGTCTCAAGCGACATATCCGTCGGCACAGGCTCAAGGCCGCCTCGCTCGCCGTCTTCCGCGGGATCGCGACCCTCGGCTTCGTGTTGACGTCGCTCGCCGCAGTCGAAGCCTACAGGCTGTCTCGCTCGGCCTTCGGCGGGTTTCTCGGCATCGTGGTGCTCGTAGGCCTGCTCGCGTTCGCGTTCTCGCTCGTCAACGGCCTCACGACGGACTTCGTCGTCCCCATGATGGTCGTCGACAGACGCGGTCTCGTGGCCTCCTGGGTCGAACTCCTGGAGGTAGCCCGTCACGACGTACGTCAGCTCCTCGTGTACGTCGCGGTTAGGCTCGTCATCAACGCCGTCATCCTGTCGGGCGCCGCCTTAGCAAGCCTGTTTCTCGGAGGGTTTCTAGGTCTGCCGCTCGCTGGACTGGGATACGGCCTCGGGCTGCTGTCGGGCGACGCCGCGCTCGAGGAACTCGTGGGCGTATTGCTCGTCGTCGTCCTCGTCGTCCTGTACGTGGCACTGCTTCTGGCTACGCTCGCTCTCTTCGTCCAGCTTCCAGCGAAGCTCCTGATGCGTTCGTACCCGCTTTACGTCCTCGGATACCTCGACGAAGGCTACCGGACGCTCGACTCGAGACCGTCGGGTATTTCCACCTGGGACTTCCTACTCGGTAGAAGGTGAAGCTCGCGATAGGCATCGACGACACGGACTCCCGCGAACGAGGGATGTGCACGACCTACCTCGCGGCCGTCGTAGCCGAGAGGCTGTCTCCGCACGCCGTCGAGAGAGACCGGGTTCTCTTTCGACTCAACCCCAACGCACCCCACAGGACGCGTGGGAACGCGGCGCTCGCTCTCTACGTCGAGACGGAGCGTCCCGACCGAGTGCGCGAGACGGTCGTCGACGCCGTGGACGAACTCGCCGTAATCGACGACCCGAACACCAACCCCGGCGTCGCGTTCCACGAGGGCGACGTCCCCCAGGCGCTCGCCGACGAAGCCATCCGGACGGTCCGCGAGATAAGGGACATCGACGAAGTGAGGGACGTCGCCGGGAGCCACGACGTCGACGTCCGGGAGTGGGGCAACGGACGCGGCGTCATCGGCGCCGTAGCCGCCCTCGGTTCGCGGAGGGCGCTCGAAGCCTACGGAGACGAGACCTGCGAGTTGATAGGCTACAGACGGCGGGAGCGGTGGGGGACGGAGCGCGAGTACGGCGTGGAGGGCTTCCGCGAGTTAGAGAGAAGTCTTTCGCCAGAGGTCTTCGACACGTACGACGACGGAGCCGTCGCCGTGCCGTCGACGCCCTGTCCCGTGCTCTACGGACTCAGGGGGACGTACAACGGCGTTATCCGCGCGGCGTCTTACCTCGACACCGAGGACGTCGCCCGGTGCTCCGTCTACCGGACGAATCAGGCTACAGACATGCACGTCGTCGAACCACGGTCGGCCGACGACCTCGTCGAGCTAGGTAGCTACGCGGTTCGCGGGCGTGTCACGAGCGAAGCCCGTACGGAGCGCGGAGGCCACGTCTTCGTCGAGGTCGAACCCGACGTCGACGGCGTCGACCGCCTGACGTGCGCGGCTTTCGAGCCCACGAAAGACCTCCGGAGCGTCGTGCGCCGGCTGAGGGAGGGCGACGTCGTCCGTCTCACGGGTAGCCTCGTCGACTACACGTTGAACCTCGAGCGCGTCGAGGTGGTCGACCTCGTTCGCCACGAGCAGGTGAAACCCAGGTGTTGCGGCAGGGTCACCGAGAGCCTGGGCCGGAACCAGGGGTACAGATGCAGGGAGTGCCGGGAGACGTACGACGGCCTCGCGCGCCGAGAGGTGGAGCGAGAGCTTGGCGAGGAGGGGTACGAGGTGCCTCCGTCCGCGAGACGTCATCTCACGAAGCCGCTCGCGAGGGAGAAGAACCGGAAACCGGAAGCGTCGGCCCGAACTAGTCGTACCGGGAACGCGTAACAGGAGGTAGCTTGAAACTAGACGAACTCGGCTTACCGCCGGCAGTCGAGGAACACTACGTCGAACAAGGCGTAGAGGAGCTGTATCCACCGCAGCGCGAGGCCGTCGACAGCGGGGTGCTCGAAGGCGAGAGCCTGGTCGCCGCGGTTCCGACGGCGAGCGGCAAGACGTTGATCGCGGCGATGGCGATGGCGTGCGCCCAGCGCGCGATTTACGTCGTGCCTCTCCGGGCGCTCGCGAGCGAGAAGTACGAGGAGTTCTCGGCCATCGACGGCCTCGACGTCGGGATATCGACGGGCGACTACGACGAGACCGACGAACGCCTCGGACAAAACGACGTAGTCGTGGCGACGAGCGAGAAGGTCGACTCGCTCGTCCGGAACGGCGCGGACTGGATAGCGGACGTCGACTGCGTCGTCGTCGACGAAGTCCACCTGCTCGACTCCGCCGACCGGGGTCCCACTCTCGAGGTGACGCTCGCCAAGCTACGGAGGCTCTGCGACCCCCAGGTGGTCGCGCTCTCCGCGACGGTCGACAACCCCGACGAGATAGCCGACTGGCTCGACGCCGAGCTCGTCGAGAGCGACTGGCGTCCGGTCGAACTACGACGCGGGGTCTACGACGGCGTCTCGATCTGGTACGAGGACGGCGACGGCTTCGAGTCCACAGATGAAGTCGAAGTTGGCAAGGGTGGCGTCGAAGCCCTCGTCGAGGACGCCGTCGACGGCGGCGGACAGTGCCTCGTCTTCGTGAACAGCAGGAAAAGCGCCGAAGCCGTCGCCCGCAGGCTTTCGGACCTCGGGCTGGGTTCGGCGGCCGAAGCCGGCCTCTCCGTCAGGGAGTCGGCTGAGACGTCGACGGGCGAGTCGCTCGCCGACTGCCTCGACGGAGGCGTCGCGTTCCACCACGCGGGACTCCGGCCCTCACACAGGAAAGCCGTCGAAGACGGCTTCAGGAGACGCGAGGTCGTCGCCATCGCAGCCACCCCGACGCTCGCCGCCGGCGTCAACCTCCCGGCCCGGAGGGTCGTCGTCCGCGACCTACAGCGTTACACCGACGCCGGCATGCGGCCTATCCCGGTGCTGGAGGTCCACCAGATGCTCGGTCGAGCGGGTCGGCCGGGCCTCGACCCGGTTGGCGAAGCCGTGCTAGTCGCCGAGGACGAAGCCGAGGAGGTCTACGAAGCCTACGTCGAAGCCGACCCCGAGCCAGTCTACTCGAAGCTCGCTAACCAGCAGGCTCTGAGGACGCACGTGCTTTCGACGGTGGCGAGTGGCTTCGCGGGCAGCAGAGAGGAGCTCGTTAGCTTCATGGACTCGACGTTCTACGCCTACCAGGAGGGCCGGGGTCGTCTTCCGGATGTCGTCGACCAGGTCGTCGACTACCTGCGTTCGGTCGACATGCTCGTGGAGGGCGACGG
>JBKGYY010000107.1:0-4691 GCA_046545855.1 Halobacteriales archaeon
CCGTGCTCGTACGTGGGCACGCCGGTCACTCCCTCTCGGTGGGCGGCGCGGAACCGCTCGCGGACCTCGCTTCGCAGGCCGGCGTCTTCGACGGCGTCGAGTACCTCCTGGGCGTCGAGGCCGACGGACCCGGCGGCTTGAGCGAGCACGTCGGGTTCGCCGACGTCGCGGCCGTCGAGCCAGAGAGCGTCGAACAGCGCCCCGTCGAACTCGGTCCATCGGTCGGGGTGTTCGCGCTGGACGTGGTACGACGCCACCTGCGCGGGGAAGCTGTCGACGTTCTCCGGGAGCTCGTCGAGCGACAGCATCTCGTCGGCTTCGTACCTGTCCTTGAGCTTCCGGACGCTCTCCCTCACTCGGTCGAAGTACGCCTCGTCCTTGCCGTCGTCGACGCTCCAGTCTACGGAGCCGTCGTCCCGTCGTTTCTGCATCCGGAGGTCGAACGGCCGCCAGTCGACGTCGAGCGGTCGCTCGCGTTCGCGCCGGTACCGTTCGAGAGACAGTCTGCCGAGGTAGCAGAAAGGGCAGACGTAGTCTGAGTAGACCGTTATCGCGTCTTCGCCTCGGTCTCCTTCCATCGTCCCCTGTTAGGGTCGCGGGTGGATAAGGCCGGCGGCCGACGGACTCGGAGCAGGGGTCAGGCTTCGTCGTACGGCGTGTACGTTTCGGGGTTGACGTCGGTGACGTTTGGTGCGCCGACGGCGAAGATCACGCCTCGCTGGCTCAGGCACTTGTGTCCGTGTGGCACGCCGGCGGCGGCGCGGAAGACGTCGCCTTCCTCGACGTGTTCGACGTCGGTGTCGCCGGCGGCTCCGAACTTCACTTCGAACTCGCCTTCGGCGACGTAGTACACTTCCTCCTGTCGTTCGTGTTCGTGGTGGACTATCGCTTCGTCTTCGTCGAAGTACCAGAGGTTGGCGACGACGTCGTCGGCGTCTAGCTCGGCCTGTATCCTCCTTACGTCGGGCTGTATGAGGCCGTCGGTCATCTCGTCCATGTCGACTCTGTCGACGTCGTCGGAGCGAACTACGGAGTACTCCATGCCGAGAGGTTGCCGGCGCTCCGAGAAGTAGCTTCTGCCGGCTCGGTCGGTTCAGTCGCCGCCGGCGGGGTACCTCTCTTCTAGCTCGACGACGACGTCCTCTACGAGTTCTTCGGCGAGCATCCTCTTGAGAGCGAGTTCGAGCGTCGTGTCGACTAGCTCCTCCGACGTGCCGTGTTCGACGAGCCGGTCGCCGGTGACGTCGAGCGTCTCGTCCACCAGCGCGTCGGACTCGCCTTCTTCGACGAGTATCCCGGCGGCCTCCCGGACGAGGCCGTCGACGAGAGGCTGGCTGGCGTCTTGTTCGACGAAGGTCGCCGACGCGGCGTCGACGACGTCCTCGACGAGGGCGTTCGACTCGCCGGCAGCCACGAAGTCGTCGACGCCGGTGTCGACGAGCGAGGTGACGAGCGACTCGCTCTCGCCTTCCTCTATCATCTTGTCTCCGGAGATGCCGAGCACCTCCTCGACTAGCTCCTCGCTGTGTCCGCCTTCGATGAGCTTCTCGATTATCTTGTCTCCGACGTCGGCGACCACGAGGTCGGCTCGCCTGCCGAGGAGGTTGTGAGCCACCTTCTTGACTATCTTGCGGACGAGGCCCATGCGCCGGACGCCCGGCAGGTGGTCGAGCACGATGTCGGCGACGTCGACGACGAGTTCGTCGCTCTTGGGGCCCTGTAGCATCCGGACTATCTCGTCGCCGACGTCCCACATGATGTCCTCGGCGTACTCGTCTTTCGTGACGTGGTCGCGTATGTCCTCTATCCCGTGGGTGACGAGGTCGTCGGCGACGTCGCCGTCTCGGACGCGGCCGTTTATGGCTTCGTTGGCCGCGCGCACGAGGTCCTCGTCTATGCCTGTCTCCTCGGAGACCTCGGGTATGACGTCGCTTCCTTCTTCGACGAGCCGGTCGTGTAGTCCCGCGTCTTCGATTCGCGCGAGCACGACGTCTACGACGTCTTCTACGAGGTCTTCCGACATCTCGTTCGACCGAGTGGTCTCGGAGACGACGCCCGCGGTGCCGACGACGAGTTCGTCGGCGTGTTCTCCCTGTAGCTGTCCTGCGACCTGTGTCTTCAGCGTCTCGGCTACCTCCTCCATCTCGGCCGGCGTGAACTGTATCGCGTATCCCTGGCTGGACATAGTAGACGAGAAACACCAGACTTATATAATAGTATGGGTCGGCCGCTCCGGGGACGCAAGCCCTAACTCCGCCGGCCGCCAACCCCCGCCGTGGACGCATCCACCGTCTTCGTAGGCGTCTTCGCCGTGCTCACGTTGCTCGGAGTCGGCGCAATCCTGTACTCCGCCGTCAAACCGCTGTTGCTCGACAGAGAGTAGCTCCCGTCTAACCCGAAAACAACGTCGCGCAGTGCTGGCGCGCGGGGTCGTAGCACGAGGGGCAGTCGCTCTCCTGGTCGACTACGGCGCTTAGCTGGTCGGCGACCTCCTCGCTCATCACGTGCTCGATACGGCAGGCTTCGTCGTGGAAGCCCTCCTCTACGTCGAGGAAACGCACGAGGAAGCGCTCTATGAGACAGTGCTTCCGGAGCAACGTGACCGCGCGGTCCTCGCCGTCGTCCGTCAGCCTCGCGCCACGGTACTTCTCGTAGTCGACCAGACCGCGCTCCGAGAGGTCGTCGAGCATCTCGCTGACGCTCGGCGGAGAGACACCGAGGCGGTCGGCGACGTCGCCGGTCTTCGCTCTCTCGCCGTCGCGCGAAAGCAGGTATATCTCCTTGAGGTACATCTCGGCGCTCTCCGATATCTCGACGTTCATCATCCAAGTCGCTCCCGTAATTCGCGTGCGTCCTCCATCTCGTCGCTCCTTATCTCGCGGAGCGTCGACGTCACCCGCTCGACCTCGCGGGAGTCGACGCAGTTCATCTCGGCTTCGTCGAGCGCGTCGAGCACGGAGTCGTAGAACTCGTACGCCATAAGCTCGCTCTCGAGCTGTCGGCGGAGCGCCTCGGCTTCGTCGGTGGGTTCGTCGACCGAGGACTCGACGGCCTCGCGGACGCGTCGTTCGACGGTCTCGGCGTCGACGTCGCCTCCGACGAGCGCGACGAGTTCGACGAGACGGTCCCTGTGTTCGAGGCTCTCGTCGAGGGCTCCCAGCAGTACCTCGCGGGTCTCGGCGTCGTCGACCTCGCTCGACAGGAGTCGCGCGCTCTTCTCCTCGGCGTACTCCTCTATCACGACGCCTATCTCGAGCAGTCGGGCGAGGGCTTCGACGTCGGGTATGCCGCGCCTGGCCTCTAGCTCCGTCATGTGCTTCGGCGGGAGTTCGAGCGGCCCGAACAAAAGCCTTCCTCACTCTTCCGTGTCTATCTCGCTCGACAGACCCTGAGCCATCTCCACCTCGCGAGCGTGGTTGACGGTCCACGCCCGCCGGTGGGTGACGACCTCGACGAGTTCGCGGGCGTACGGGAAGCCGTGTCCGCTTCGCTTGACGCCGCCGAACGGAAGCTGTATCTCGGCGCCTATCGACGGCAGGTTGGCGTACGCGAGACCGACCTCGGCTTCGTCCCTGAACCTCCGTTGCTCGCGGTAGTCCTCGGTGACAATCGAGCCCGCGAGACCGTACGGCGTCGCGTCGTGTATCTCCAGCGCGCGGTCGAGGTCGCCGGAGTACTCGACGAGGGCGACGTGCGGACCGAAAACCTCCTCGCGGAGACACCGGTGACCAGGGTCGAACTCCATCTCGTATACGAACGGACCCGCCCAGAAGCCGCCGGACGTCGGCGGGTCGTCTATCTCGAACCTGTCCACTAGGACGTCGGCGCCCTCGCTGACGGCGAGTTCGTTGCCTCGACGTAGCTTCTCGCGGCCGCTATCGCTCGCCATCGGACCCATGAAGCTGTCATCGTCGAGCGGGTCTCCGACCGCGACGCGGCGGGCTACGTCGACGAAACGCTCCCGGAAGTCGTCGTAGACGTCCTCGTGGACTATCAGGCGTTCGGCGCTGACGCACCGCTGTCCCGTGGTCTTGAAGGCCGAGAGCGTCGCGCAGTCGACCGCGAGGCCGACGTCGGCGCTGTCGGTGACGACGACGGCGTTCTTGCCTCCCATCTCGCACGTCGCGGTCTTGCCTGGCTCGGCCGCCGTCCGCCTCGCTATCTCCGTCCCTACCTCGGCGCTCCCCGTGAAGACGACGACGTCGACGTCCGTGTCGACGAGCGCCGAGCCGACGTCTCCCCCACCGTGTACGACGTTGACGACTCCGTCGGGGAAGCCGGCTTCGTCGAGGTGTTCCGCCACCCGTTGTGCGCACAGCGGAGTCTGCTCCGAGGGCTTCCAGACCGCGGTGTTGCCCTCGACGAGCGTGAGAGCGAGGTGCCAGAACGGGATGGCTACGGGGAAGTTCCACGGCGTGATGCACGCGACGACACCGCGGGGACTGCGGTGCATGTAGCTGTCCTTCGCTGCGACTTCGCTCGGGACGACGTCTCCGTGGGGATGGCGGGCGTACGACGCCGCGTACTCCACCATGTGCACGGCTTCGACGACGTCGGCGCGTCCCTCACGTATCTCCTTGCCGCTCTCCCGCGACACTATCTCCCCGAGTCGGTCGACGTCGTCGCGCAGGGAGTCGTAGACCCGCCAGAGGTAGTCAGCGCGGTCGACGTGCGAGCGCTCGCTCCAGTCT
>JBKGYY010000108.1:0-4621 GCA_046545855.1 Halobacteriales archaeon
GATAGAGCGAGAGAGGCGTCCGGATTTACCGTTCATCCTCTACACCGGGAAGGGTTCCGAGAAGGTGGCGTCCGACGCTATCTCGTCGGCGGTCACTCGTTCGTTCGTACGGAGTGCGTCGGAGATGGCACTCATTTCGACTCGACGTCGGTGCCCCGGAGACATTCACGTTCACCCTAATATGTTCGCCGGGAGGTCTCCGGCACCGTGTCTCAATCTACCGGCCGGGTTTCAGGGGTGAAGTCGCCGTCTTTCGCGCGGGCGGCCGGACGTCGTCATCCGAGCTCTATCTCGACGAGCGCCAGACAGTCCAGGTCGCGCGCTCGCCCGAGATGCCGCTCTATCTCGCCGGCCGTCCGGGGTCTGAAAGCCTCGATGCCGTATGCTTCCGCGTACCTCTGGAGGTCCGGGTTACCTATCTCGGTGCCGTAGCTCTCACCGCGACTGTCTCGTTGTTTCTCGCTTATGAGTCTGTAGTCGTCGTCACGGAAGACCACGACGGTGAAGCCGCAGCCCAGGCGTCCCGCGGTCTCGAGCTCCGCGGAGTTCATGAGGAAGCCGCCGTCGCCCGTGGCCGCGACGACCTCCTCGTCGAGCGCGAGGTCGGCTGCCAGCGCGCCGGGGACGGCTATCCCCATCGACGCGAAGCCGTTGGAAACTATGCAGGTGTTCGGCTCGTAGGTCGGGTAGTTCTGCGCTATCTTCATCTTGTGGCTGCCGACGTCGGAGATCAAGACGTCGTCGTCCGCCAGTACGTCGCGGAGCACCGTGACCACGCCTTCGACGGAGAAGGCGTCGTGACCCTCGTCTACGTCCCGGAGTACGTGCTGCCTCAGGGGTTTGTACCACGTGTAGTCGGACTCGGGGACGAGTTCCGTGAGGGCGCGTGCCGCGGCACCGATGTCGCTGACGACCTCGACGTCGGGGTCGTAGTCCTCGTATACTTCGGCGGGTTCGACGTCGACGTGGACTACCGACGCGTCACCGGCGTTCCACGAGCCGGGGTCGTGCTCCGCGACGTCGTATCCGAACGTCAGCACGAGGTCGCTTGATCCGATGGCGTCGGCGGCTTCCTCGTGGTCGCCGCTGTCGAGCGTCATCAGCGAGCGTGGGTCGCGGTCCGACACCGCGCCCTTGCCCATGTACGTCGAGGCGACGGGGACGCCGGCCTTCTCCACGAACCCGCGTACGTCGTCCGAGGCACGCGTTCGGAGTACGCCGTTTCCAACTATCGCGAGGGGTTTATCCGCCTCCTCTATCATCTCCGCGACCTTCCGGACGGAGTCGCCGTCGGGGTCCGGCCTCCTCACCCTGTCGCGCGAGGCCATCGGTTTCGCCTCCGTCTCCTCCGCGGCGACGTCCTCCGGTAGCTCGACGTGCGTCGCACCTGGCTTCTCGTACTCCGCTACCTTGAACGCCTTCCGTATGGATTCGTGGACGACGGAGGCGTCGGAGAGCTGTGTGTTCCACTTCGTGATGGGCTCGAACATGTCGACGACGTCGACGGCCTGGTGGCTCTCTTTGTGAAGGCGTTCGCGGCCGCCCTGCCCCGTGATAGCCACGACGGGGGCTTTGTCGAGGTTGGCGTCTGCGACTCCGGTTATGAGGTTGGTGGCGCCCGGACCGAGCGTGCCGAGACAGACGCCCGCGTCGCCCGTTATACGTCCGTGGACGTCCGCCATGAACGCCGCGCCCTGCTCGTGGCGCGTAGGCACCCAGGTGACGTCGCTGTCTCGCAGCGCGAACAGCAGGTCCTCGTTCTCCTCGCCCGGCAGACCGAAGACGTGCGAGACGCCCTCTTCTTCGAGGCAAGCGACCAGGCACTCGGCTACGTTCATCTACCGGCCTCCTGTATCCAGACGGTCTTCTGGTTCGTGAACTCCTTGATGCCGGGCTCACCGAGCTCGCGTCCGTAGCCCGACTTCTTGACGCCGCCGAACGGCAGACGCGGGTCCGACTTCACGAGCTCGTTGACGAAGACGCAGCCGCAGTCGATTCGCCTGGCGAGCCCGCGGCCGCGTTCGAGGTCCTCGGTCCAGACGCTGGCGCCGAGACCGAACCGCGTGTCGTTGGCTCGCTCGACGGCTTCTTCCTCGCTGGAGACACGGAAGACGGCTGCGACGGGTCCGAACACCTCCTCGTTCGCCGCAGGGCACCCGTCGGGGACGTCGACGAGCACTGTAGGCGGGTAGAAGTAGCCGTCTCGGTCGAGCGGCTCGCCGCCCGTGAGCACGGTCGCGCCCGCCTCGACGGAGGCGCGCACCTGTCCGTGGAGTTCGTCGCGGAGGTCGCCGCGCGCCTGCGGCCCCACGTCCGTGTCTTCGTCGCTCGGGTCACCGACCTCGAGCGCCTCGATCTCCCGAACGAAGACGTCGACGAACTCGTCGTAGACGTCGTCGTGCACCACGAACCGCTTGGCCGCTATGCACGACTGACCCGAGTTGATGTTGCGCGCCCTCGCGCCGACCTCCGCCGCCCGCTCTACGTCGGCGTCGTCGAGAACGACGAACGGGTCGCTTCCACCGAGTTCGAGCACGGTCTTCTTTATCTCGCGTCCCGCCGTCTCGCCGACTGCGCTGCCCGCGCGGTTGCTGCCCGTCAGCGTCGCGGCGCGGACGGCGTCGTGTTCGAGCATGGTCTCGACGGACTCGACTTCGGAGACGACGCTCGTGAAGACGCCGTCGGGGTAGCCCGCTCTCTCGAACACCTCCTCTATCGCGAGCGCGCATCCCGGCACGTTCGAAGCGTGCTTCAGGAGGCCGACGTTGCCCGCAGTCAGGTACGGCGCCGCGAAACGGAAGACCTGCCAGAACGGGAAGTTCCAGGGCATGACGGCGAGCACGACGCCGAGTGGCTCGTGTCGAACGTAGGTCTCTACGCCGGCCTCCGTCTCTATCCGTTCGGGCTGCAGGTAGTCCGGCGCTCTCTCGCCGTAGTGGTCGCAGAGCCACGCGCACTTCTCTACCTCGCTCCGAGCGGCGTCGACGGGCTTACCCATCTCCTGTGTCATGAGGTCTGCGTACTCCTCGGAGTTCGAACGCAGCACCTCGGCGGCCTCCTCTAGCAGCCGACAGCGTTCTCTAAGGCCTCGGTCGCTCCAGCCGGCGTAGGCGTCGTCCGCGGCCTCGATCTTGGTTCGTACCTCGTCTTCGTCGTCGACGGGGTAGGTGTCCTCGACCTCCTCTGTCGCGGGGTTCACGACCCGGAACACATCGGGGGTCATGACGTGCCCTATGCAGGCCTAACGTACAGGGTTTGCCCCGGTTCCGGTCGCTCGGAGCCGGTCGAACGAGCGGCGGGACACGTCGTCGGTCCGGGTCGCGCCGGGGTTCGCGCGTGGCTCAGTAGACGTCGCTCAGGAAGCTCTTTAGCGCCTCGTTCGCGCTCTCCGGTCGCTCGAGGTTCGACGAGTGACCTGCGTCCTCTATCACCCGGAGTTCGGCGTCGGGGAGGCCTTCGACTGTCTCGCGGGCGTCTTCGACGGTTATGGAAACGTCCTGGTCTCCGTGTAGCGCGAGCACGGGCAAGGTTATCTCGTCGAGCCTGTCGGTGACGTCGTCGCGGTGGAGCCAGCTTTCGACCTCGTTTACGACTGCTTCCGGCGGATACGACGTCCACCGTTCCGTCCAGTCCTCCACGAGTTCCGGTCGGTTCTCGCGCGTCGTCTCTCCGAAGAGTATCGAGGCCGAGGTTCGCGCGAGCGCCTCGGGTACCTCGTCTTCGCCGCGTATCTCGTCCAGCATGGCGTCGTAGCTCTGTATCTGGACGTCGTCGTGTACTCCGGCCATGCTGTCGACGAGCACGAGGCCGTCGAGTCGGTCGGGGTGGCGGAGCGCGAACCTCAGGCCCATGAAGCCACCCATCGACATGCCGACGAGCACGCAGCGGTCTACGTCGTGGCCGTCGAGCAACGCCTCGAGGTCGTCGGCCAGGTCGTCGAGGTCGTAAGGCTCCGCGTGGTTCTCTGTGCGCGCCCGGAGGTCGTACGCTATACACCGGTGGTCGCCGGAGAGCGCCTCCACCTGGGGGTCGAACATCGTGCGGTCCATCAGTGTGCCGTGAGCGAACACGACTGCGGGACCGCTGCCTTCGTCGCGTCTCAGCGTCGGTCGGGTTCGGTACGCCCGGTGGACGCGGCGGTCTACTGCGCGTGTCATGCTGGACGTATAGACGCCGCTGCATAAGTTCGTGGCGTCTGTTTTGCCGGTAACGCCGAGTCTATAGTATGTGCGGCCGCACTTAGGTTCATGAGCGCGGAACGCCTCGAATCGTACCGCACCGCCGACGAACACCTGGTGGTATACGACTCGAGGATGCCGTGTGCGTTCGTCACGAGCGACGTAACGGTGGATCTCGAAGAGATGCGCTGAACACCTTAGTTTGCCCGTATCGGATGTCGGAAACACTAAACTCGGCCGAATGCAACCAGCCTCCATGACTGAGTACGTCTCCACGACGCCTGGGTTGTATCCCTTGCCGGACTGGGCGAAGGACAGCCTGAGCGACCTGAAGGGACATCAGAAGCACGACCTGATAAGCGGTGACGAGGGCGAGGACGTCGTCGCGGAGTACCAGCAGGTTCGAGAGGAGCTAGTGCAGGACCAGCTTTCAAGCGGCCTCG
>JBKGYY010000109.1:0-4564 GCA_046545855.1 Halobacteriales archaeon
GGTTCGACGCAGACGTGCTGGACTACGACGGAGTCGTCGACGGCGCGGAAGCTGACGTAGCCGACCACCTCGCCTTCATCGCCGTCCTCCTCCGCCACCCAGACGGTGCGGTCCTGGACGAAGTCACGCATCGTCTCCTCCGAGATGTCCTGAGGCATGATCTCGTCGTTAGCCATCTCCGCGAGACACGCGGCGTCGCCCTCGCGCGCCGTCCTGTAGTTCACCTCGACACCCCCCCGGACGCCTTCACTCTACCTCCCTCCTCACGTTCCTGTGATGCGTAGCCAGCGACTCGACGTCGTGTATGTCCTTGCCCGTAAGACCCCTGAGGCGACGGCGATGCAGCGTGTTCGGCGTCACGCCGTGCAACTCCAGCAGCCGCTTCAGCTCTGACTTCAGGTGCTCGCCCTGCTCGTCCCAGTCGGTGAGCACGATGGCGGAGTCGTTGGTCTCGGCGACGTGTTCGACCGTCTCTATCAGCCTGCGGCCGCATCCGCTCACACGTATCATCTCGGCTTCGACGCCGAGCGCCGCGAGAGCGTCGACGTCCCCCCTTCCCTCGACCAGGACGACCGAGTCCTGCGCCTCCCTCCTTATGGCGTCTAGCACGCGGTCGATGAGGCGGAGGCGCTCCCGGGAGGACTGCCATCTCATCGGTGTCGGTACGCCTGCCTGCGTCAAAAAACCGCGGTTTTCCGAAGGTCTTTTTAGGTCGTCTTGGCAACCGTTCACAGTCCACAGGGTTTACGAACCACAAAATGTCCCGCGTAGTCGTAAAGTTCGGAGGCACGAGCGTTGGAACAGGAGAAAGGATAAGGAAGGCCGCGGAGAGCGTCGCCGACGAGGTCGAACGCGGGAGCCAGGTCGTCGTCGTCGTCAGCGCGATGGACGACACCACCGACCGTCTGATAGACACGATGGAGGCCGTCGGCGACGTGACCGGTGAAGACGCCGACGAGATAGTCAGCATGGGCGAACGCACCTCCGCCCGCGTCTTCAAGGCCGCCCTCGAACAACAGGGCGTCTCGTCGTCCTTCCTCGAACCTGGCTCCGAAGACTGGCCGATAGTCACCGACGAAGCCGGCGAGCTAGACGAAGGGGAGACCGCGAGACGCGTCGAACGCCTCGCGGAGAGTATGGAGACCGAGGTACCCGTCGTCTGTGGCTTCCTCGGTGAGACCGCCGACGGAAAGGTGTCGACGCTCGGGCGCGGCGGAAGCGACACCACCGCGATGATACTCGGCAAGTACCTCGAGGCCGACGACGTAATCATAGTAACCGACGTCGACGGCATCATGACCGGCGACCCCCGCAACGTCGAGCGCGCCAAGAGCGTCGAGAGCATCAGCGTCGAGGAGATGCAGGACCTCTCGATACGCGGCGCCGGCGTCGTGGCGTCGAGCGCACTCCGGTACAAACGAGAGGACACCGAGGTCTCGATAGTCCACTACCAGCACGGCGACCTACGCGCCGACGGGACGTCCATCGAGGGCGAGGGCACCGACACCCACATCGTGAGGATGCGCGAGGAACCGCTCGCCGCGGTCACCGTCGCCGGCAGGAGCGTCATCGACACCCCGAACCTGCTTTCGCGTCTGTCGACGGTGCTCGGCGAGAACGACATAAACATCTACGGCCATTCGACGGGCAGCGACTCGATGTCGTTCTTCGTCGACGAGGACAGGGGGAGGGAGGCCGAGCACCTGCTGCACGACGAGATAGTCGAGGACAACAAGTTCAGCAGCGTCAGCGTCCGCGAGAACGTCGGAATGGTGCTCGTGAGCGGCGGCGACTTCGTCGACACCCCTGGCGTCATCTACCGGGTCGTCGAGCCACTGTACGAGGAGGGGATCAACATAATCGAGATCATATCGAGCGTCACGAGCATAGTCGTCTTCGTCGACGCGGACGAGGTCGAGCGGACGTTCGACCTCGTGCGCGGCGCGTTCGAGGAGTAGCCGCCAGCGGTCGCACGCTTCGGCAGCGCCGGTCACGGAGAAACGACCGCGTTAAATGCGCCCGGCCACACGTTCCGTCGATGGACTACACCGTCGTACTGGAGGGAGCCTGGCTCGTCGAGGACGTCGAGACGATGGACGACGCGCTGTCGGTCGCGGTCAGCGAGGCCGGCCGCAGCCTCAACCCCGACAAGGACTACGTCGAGGTCGAGGTCGGACTCATGGGATGCCCTCACTGCGGCGACGTCTTCGACTGCGTCACGCTCGTCGCCGGCCAGGCGCTCGTCGGGCTCGAGTTCGAGATAGACGTATACGACGTCGAAGGCGAGAGACACGCCAGCCGGATAGGCAAGAAGGAGGTGGGCGAGGCGATGCCCGGCGTACCGCTCGACGTCGTCGAGGTACACGAGAAGGAGACCGACGTCGGAGCCGACGACGGAGACGAGTAGCCTGCTCGCCGCCGTGACCTCCAGCTACGACGTGGACCGGTCCCACGTGGAAACGACGGCGGACGTCGAAACCCCCGGCGGCTAAACCGAAGCAGTCACGTGCACCGGTTCGGAACCACCGTCGACCGATGTTCGGGGGGCCTCCGCCGTCAGCCGACGCAGTACTACGCGTCGTCGTCTCGGTAGCGCTCGCGGCCGCGGCGGTCTCCGCCCCCGTGGCCGCCGACGCCGACGCCCGGGTAGTCGAGATACACCCAAACCCACTCGAACCCGGTCACTCGGGAGAGTACGTCGCCGTCGAGTTCCCGGAGCCCACGAACACCACTGGCTGGACGCTCGAGGACGGCCACCGCGAGGTCGATCTACCAAACGAGACGCTCGAGGGCACCGTCTACTTCGGACGCGAACGCGCACCTCGGAACCACTCGATAGGCAGCCTCCGTCTCGCGGACGCGGGCGGCGTCGTCCGCATCGTGTCGCCGTCGGAGACCGTCGACAGCGTGGAGTACGGCGACAGCTCGGACTCCGTCGACGCGCCGCGGGAGGGCGAGAGCCTCGTCTACGACGGCGAGTGGCGGACGCGCCACGTCGACGCTACGTCTTTCGAGTACGAGGAGTACGAGGTCGACGAAGTCACCGCCTACGTGACGCCCGACGCCGGCGACGTCGCGCTCGAGACACTTTCGGAAACCGACGACGAGTTACTGCTCGCGGCCTTCGACGTCGGCGGTACCGACGTAGTCGACTCGGTCGCCGCTTCCTCCCGGCGGGCGAACGCCAGCGTCCTCGTCGAGCCCTCGCCTCCCGGCGGACTCGCCCGGGAGACCGAGAGCGCGCTAGACGGTCTCGACGCCGCGGGAGCCGACGTCTACACGCCGGACGGAGGCCAGTACGTCTACCACCACGCGAAGTACGCCGTCGTCGACCGCGAGCGAGCCGTCGTCACGACGGAGAACTGGGACGACGGCGTCGCCGCGGGAGGCCCGCGGGGCTGGGGCGTCGTCGTCGACGACTCCGAGGTCGCGGGCTACCTCGCGGACGTCTTCGAGGCGGACGTCTCCGCTCGGACGACGGAGCGCTGGCGTGACGTCGGCGTCGAGTCACACGAGCCCGCGGAGTCGTACCTCGACGGCCCCGACACGGAGTTCGACTCGCGCTCGTATGACGGCGGAACAGTCGGCGTTTTCGTCGCACCGGACGACTCCGTCGACCCAGTCGTAAGTCTGCTGGAGTCCGCGGACTCGAAGGCCTACGTCCAGCTTGCTTACGTCGACGACTGGCCGGACGGCGAGGCCGACTACGTCGACGCGCTCCTCGACGCCGCACGCCGCGGCGTCTCCGTGCGCGTCCAGCTCGACGGCAGATGGTACGTCGAGGAGGACAACGATGAGGTCGTAGACCGCCTGCGAGACGTCGCGGACAGCGAGGACCTCGACGTCGAGGCGCGCGTCGCCAGCGAAGCCGTGCACACGAAGGGCGTCGTAGTCGACGGCGAGACCGCGCTGGTGTCGAGCGTCAACTGGAACGACCACTCTCCCCGCGAGAACCGGGAGGCGGGCGTCGTGGTCCACCACCCCGGCGTCGCCGATTACTTCGAGGACGTCTACCTCGAGGACTGGAACGCGTCGCGGTCACGCGACGGCGGCTCGCCCGACGTCTACGGCGGCGCGGCCGTCGCGCTCGCGGCGGGTAGCGCGGCGGTCTACCTCGCTCTACGTCGGACGTGACGTCAAACGCGGTCTATCGATGCGCCGAGCGCGTTCATGTCGTCGACGAAGCCCGGGTAGCTTATCTCGACGGACTCCGCGGTGTCTATCGACGTCTTGCCGTCGGCCGCGAGTCCCGCGACGGCGAGCGCCATGACGACGCGGTGGTCGTGTCTGCCGTCGACCTCCGCGCCCCGTAGGTCGGTCTCGGAGCCGTCGACACGGAGGCCGTCGTCCGTCTCCCGTATCGAAGCGCCCATCCTCCCGAGTTCGGTCGCCATGGCCTCGAGGCGGTCGGACTCCTTGTAGCGCAGGTGGGCTGCGCCGCTCACGACGGTCTCGCCTTCGGCGACTGCTCCGAGCGCCGCCACCGTCGGCACGAGGTCGGGGGTGTCGGAGGCGTCGAACTCCGTCGCCCGGAGGCCGTCGGCGGAGACCTCGACGACGCCGT
>JBKGYY010000110.1:0-4546 GCA_046545855.1 Halobacteriales archaeon
GAGACGACGTTCAGCAGCGGCGACTTCGAGATGACCGCGATGGAGCTCAACACCCAGGCGAGCGGCGCCGCGAACTTCCCTTACGAGAGCGTCGACGAGCTCGTGGACGAGATCATAGACGGCCTGCACGACGAAGGCTACCTCTAGGCTAAGCCCAGGCGACTTCGCTTCAGGTACAGGCGGCCGAAGACGACGTTACTCGTTGTCGGTTGGAGGGGGAAGCCGTCGGCCCTTGCCGACGTCGAAGCGCTCTCCAACCATCTGGCTCGTGAAACCCCGGCGGCACGAACCCCGTATGCACGGCGTGCGTTCCACGTTCGGGACTCTTTAAAAAGCTTCATATGAGGGCGACGAAAACCATCTAGTGGTGCAAGACAAATGAAAAGGCGAGACTTCGTCCTGACGACAGCCGCCGTCGGCGCTGCCGGCGTGACCGGCTGCCTCAACGGCGGCGACAACGGAGACGACGAAAACGAATCAGACAACGGCGACGACAACGGAGACAACGGCGACGAGACCGACTACGAACTCGTCGACGAGGAACCCGACTACGCCGGATACCTCGACGGCACCGAGAAGTACGAGGAGATAGGAGGTACGGTAGACTGGACGGGCGAGAGCGAAGTCACCGTGCTCAACGGAACCGGCGACGGCGGCACCCAGTTCGAGCCACCCGCGATAGCCATCGACGTAGGCACGAACGTGATATGGGAGTGGACCGGCGAAGGCGGCGGACACAACGTGGTCCGCGTAGACGACCACGAGTCCGACACGGGCGGCGAGTGGGAAGGAGACGACGAGATAATCAGCGAAGAAGGCCACACGTACGAGTTCACGTTCGAGGAGCCCGGAACCTACATCTACGAGTGCGTGCCCCACCGCGCCAACGACATGCTCGGCACCGTCGTCGTGGAGGGAGACGGCGACGAGAACGGCGGGGAAGACGGCGGAGACGGCAACGAAACCGAAGAGTAGAACGACCGAGCGGTAGAACCCGTAGGTCGAACCAACTTCCCCAAGAAACCAAACGACGGATAGCCCCGGGCTCGGTCGACAGAGGTAGGCCTGCCCCGGTCCGACCGCCTGAGACTCCCGACGACGAGCAACCGGCTCTACTACGTCCTTCTCACCCAGAGGTCGCCGAAGAGTTCGTCTTGATCGAGATAGACGTCACCCCGAGACGCGAGAAAACTTAGAGCCACGAACGTAGTCGCAAAGAGACGCCTGCTCGGACACGCTGGAAGAAGCTCCTGAAAAAGCACCTCCTCCCGCTCCTCGAACGTGGGTTCCAGGTCACGCCACACCTCCTCTACCCGGCTCTCGATGTCGTCCTCGTGAGCCGCTTGCATGGCGTCCTCAGTGGTCGGCTCGGGGTAGTAGTCCTCGAAGGACGGTGGTTCGACGGAGCCCGACGTGTCGTACTCACGTCCCTCCTTCCACCAGCTCCCGCGCTCGCGCTCACGTAGCTCGCGGATGAGTTCGTCGAGCGTCTCGGGCTTCGTCCTACCTCGCACCCGACGTCGACGGAGACGGCGTTCGAACTCTCGTTCGAGGTCGTCTACGACGCCGTCGTCGTACTCCACGGCTGGCTCGACCTCCGGACCCCTCGTTTCGAAGCCCCAGGGTTCCTCGACGTCGTCGTCTTCCACCTCGCCCTCGACGACGTAGTCGCTCTTCATCCGGACGAGGATGCTCGCGTAGAGTATCGCACGCCCCGTGCGCGCGAGGTCGCCTTCGTCGAGGCGCTCGAGGAACTTGTCGGTGACCCTCACTACGTCTATGTCCCATGGGTCTATCTCGCCCTCCCGGGCCATGTCGACGAGGACGTCGACGGGCTCAGTCGGCTGCTGCGTGGCCTTCGGCGTCGCCGCCATCGTTGGCCTTCACCCCCGTTACGGTCGAGAGGTTGTCTCTCTGCATCGTGACGCCGACGATGCGGTCGGCGCGTTCGACCATGTTCGACCTGTGGCTGATGACGACGAACTGCGTGGAGTCCGATATGTCGTCTATCATCTCGGCGACTTTCTCGACGTTGACTGCGTCGAGCGACTCGTCGACCTCGTCGAAGAAGTAGAACGGAGCCGGCGTGTGCCGCTGTATAGCGAACACGAACGACAGCGCCGTGAGAGAGCGCTCGCCGCCGCTCATCGCCTCGAGGCGCTCGACGGGTTTGTCGGCGGGCTGCGCCTTGATCGTCATGCCGGACTCGAACGGCTCCTCGGGGTCGTCGAGAACTAGCCGTCCGGAGCCGTCGGACAGCTCCGCGAACACGGTCTCGAAGTGATCGTTTATCGCGTGGAACGCCGACATGAACTCCTCGTGCTTGCGTTCCTCTACCTCCTCGATCCTCTCGAGGATGGCTTGGCGTTCCTCCTCGAGCGTCTCCTTCCTGTCGACTAGGTCCTCACGACGCTCCCTGACTTCGTCGTACTCCTCGATAGCGAGCATGTTGACGGGTTCGAGCTTGTCCATCTCGCGCTCGAGCCTGTCTATCTCGCGCCGGACTTCGTCGTACTCCGGTACCTCGTCTTCGTCGACCTCGCCGCCGGGTACGTCTTCGCGTAGATCGTCGGCTTTCGACTTGAGGTCCGAGCGCTCGCCGCGTAGCTCCTCGAGGGCGTCGTCCACGCGTTCGAGGGCTCTCCGGGCTTCGTCGCGTGCTTCGACGGCGTCGTCGACGGCTCGCTCGGCTTCGTCGCGTTCCTCCTTGAGGTCGCCGAGCTGTTCCTCGACCTCCTGGATGCGTTCGTCTATCTCGTCTATCTCTTCGCGGGCTTCGTCGATGGCTCCTTCGAGTTCGCTAACCTTCGCTTCCTTGTCGTCGCGCTTGGAGTCGAGTTCCTCGATACGGTCTTCGGCGCCCTGTATCTGTTTCTCGAGATACTGTTCCTCTAGATCGAGTTCCTCCAGCCGTTTGTCGGCGTCCCCGAGGTCGGACTCCAGCGACCTTATCTCGTCCTCTAGCTCCTCGGCTTCGTCGGTTAGCTCTCGTATCTCGGAGCCCTCGATGTCTCCCTTGAGTTCCTCGAGGCGAGAGGACACCTCTCGCTCGCGCTCCCGGAGGTCTTCGAGCTTGCCGTCGACCTCCTCCATCTCCTCGCGGGTCTCGCTGCGTTCGCCCTCTATCTCGTCCAGACGTTCCTCGCGGGTTTCTATCCGGCTCTCCAGTTCCTCGACGCGTTCGCCGAGTCGGTCGTACCGGCCTTGATAGCGGTCTAGCTCGCTTCTGGCGTCGTCCAGCCTCTCGGCGACGTCCTCCAGGCGGTCGTCGACGTCCTCTATCTGGCTCTTGAGGTCGCGGCGTTCGGTCTCGAGCTCCTGTATCCGGTCGGCGAGACGCTGGACGGCGCCCTTCGAGCCGAACGAGTACCTGTTTTCTTTCTTCGAGCCACCCGTCATCGCTCCGCTGCGTTCGACGAGGTCGCCGTCGACGGTCACCAACCGGCATTCACCCATCATCGAGCGAGCCGTCTCGAGGTCCTCGACGACGAGGGTGTCGCCGAAGACGTACGAGAAGACGCCGCTGTACGTCGGGTCGAACTCGACGAGGTTGTACGCGTAGTCGACGACGCCGTCGCGCTCGAGCTTCGACGGGTCGAGCCGTCTCTCGTGCATCTCGGTGAGCGGCAGGAACGTCGCGCGACCGGCTCGACGCCGCTTGAGGTGTTCGATGCACATCTGGCCGACTTCGTCGTCGTCGACCACGACGTTCGCCATCCTGCCGCCCGCCGCCGTCTCGAGCGCCGTCGAGTACTCCCGGGGAGCGCTCCCGAGGTCGGCTACGGTGCCGTGTACGCCGTCGATGCCGCTGTTGAGCGCTTCGCTGACGGCTCGGTGGTAGTTCGAGCCCCCGCCTGACCGCGCTTCGGCCTGCGCGTACTCCTCCTGCTTGGCCTTGAGCTCCTCCTCTAGCTCGGAGAGTTCGTCGCGGAGTCCGCGTTTCTCGTTCTTTAGGTCGTCGCGTACTTCGACGAGTTCCTCGACGTTGTCTGTCTTGCGTTCGAGCGAGCTCTCTATCTCGGTGCGCTCCTGCCGGGCTTCTTCGAGGTCGTCTCTCGATTCGTCTATCTCCGTCTCGACCTCGTCTATCTCGCGCGACCTGCGCCGGGCTTCGTCGGTCAATCGGTCCTTCTCTCGCTGTAGCTCGGACTTGTCTTCGCGGATCTCCTCTAGCTCCCGCTTGGCTTCGTCTATCTCCTCGCGTACCTCGCTGTACTCGCCCTCCACCTCCTGTATCCTATCGCGGACTCCTTCGAGTTCGTCTCGCTTGGACTGGAGCGTCGACTTCAGGCTGGACTTCGTGACCTTGGCCTCGCGGACTTCCTTCTGTTTGTCCTCGAGGTCCTCGCGCCATCCGTCGGCCTGGACGTACTTCTCCCGGCGCTCCTGCTCTATCTCTTCGAGGTCTTGTTCGACGTCTTCTATCCTGTCCTCGTGACCGGATATCTCGGCGAGGAGGCGTTCGCGTTCTCCTTTGAGTTCGATGAGGTCGTCCTCGCCTTTCTTGCTTATCTCCTCGTTTATTCGCTGGAGGTCTTTCTTGCGT
>JBKGYY010000111.1:0-4500 GCA_046545855.1 Halobacteriales archaeon
GGTTCAAATCCCGTCGCGCTCGTCCACTTTTTACTTCGTCGGGTTCGCTCGCTCGGCTCGCTCACCTCTCCTAGCAAAAACTTGGGGAAAAACTAGCTCAGCGCTCACTTCGTTCGCGCTGAGTACAAGCCCGAAAACCAATCGGCGGATGAACGGGCATTCGGACCGAGGGAGGCTGAGACCGAGGGCAGATGCCGGAGGCGAGCGAAGTGACCGTGGTTCAAATCCCGTCGCTCTCGAAACAAAGCGACCGGGCGAGAGCGCAGGGATTTGAAGCAGTAAATCTGGCGAGCGAGGGCGCGGGCAGCCTGACATGTGGTTTCTCGCTCCGTGGGTTTCACCCCAAGCGACTTCTTGGCTCCGGGCGTAGGTTACTCTGGACAACTACATGGACGTCTCGGACGACAGCGACATGGTCAGGTTGCAGCCGGACCAGCCGTTCCAGGAGTCGGCGTACACGGTGTCGCCGCTCGTGATAGTGGGCACTCGGTCGCCGGAGGGCGAAGACGACCTCGCGCCCAAGCACATGGCTTTCCCCGTTGGATGGGACGACTACTACGGCTTCGTATGCACTCCCGAACACCAGACGTACGCCAACGCCGTCGACACCGGCGTGTTCACCGTCAGCTACCCGAAGCCGGACGGCTTGCTCGACGCCACGATGGCCGCGGGACCCCGGACGGAGAGCGGAGACAAACCGACGTTGGGCTACGTCGACCGCGTGGAGGCGAGCGAGGTCGACGCACCCGTCGTCGCCGACGCCTACGCCGTGCTCGAGTGCGAGCTAGAGCGAGCCGTCGACGGATTCGGACGGGCGTCTTTCGTCGTCGGCGAGGCGAAGGCGAAGTACGTCGACCGAGACGCGCTGAGGCACGACGACAGCGACGCCGACAGGCTGCTCGGGAAGGCGCCTTTGCTCGCCTACCTGTATCCCGACAGGGTGACGGCGGTGGACGAGTCCATCGAGTTCCCGTTCCCGGGGGGCTTCGAGAGATGACGGCTCGCGAGGAAGTCGAACACCGCGCGAACGACCTGCTCGCCTGGGCCAGGGACCACCGGGAGGACGTCGAAAGCCACCTGCTGGGTCTCGTCGAGATGGAGACGCCGTCGGACGAACCCCGGGTATTCGACGAGTTCTTCGAGGCTTTCTCCGGCGACCTGGAGCGACTGGAGCTAGAGACCGCGCGCCACGACGGTGAGGACACGGGGGGATGGCTCGAAGCCTACACCCCGGGTGCCGAGACGACCGAGGTACAGCTGGTGCTCGGTCACGCCGACACCGTCTGGCCGCTCGGGACGCTCGACGACAGGCCGCCGGAGGTACGCGACGACGTGCTCGAGGCGCCGGGTGCGCTCGACATGAAAGGCGGTCTCAGTCAGCTGGTGCACGCCCTCCGGGCTCTCCGGGAGGAGGGGTTGGAGACGGGGCTACCTGTCTACGTCCTCGTCAACAGCGACGAAGAGATAGGCAGCCCGGAGTCGAGACAGCGGATAGAGGAACTAGCCGGTCGCGCGAACCGCGTCTTCGTCCTCGAGCCGGCGAGCGGGCCCGAAGGCCGGATCAAGGTCGCGAGGAAAGCCGTCGGCAGGTTCACGGTGGAGATAGAGGGAGTCGAGGCTCACGCGGGAATCGAGCCCGAGGAAGGTGCGAGCGCCACCGAGGAGCTGGGCAACGTGATACGACGGCTTCACGCGTTGACGGACTTCGAGAGAGGGGTCACGGTCAACGTCGGCGAGGTCGAAGCTGGAATGCGGTCTAACGTCGTGGCGGCGAACGCCTTAGCCGAGGTAGACGTGAGAGCGCCGACGGCGGAGGCTGCAGACCGACTCGAAAGCGAGATACGGGCTCTCGAGGCCGAGACTCCGGGCACGAGCCTGACGGTTACGGGTGGTTTCGGTCGGCCGCCGATGGAGGAGACGCCGGGTAACCAGGCGCTCTGGAGGAGGGTGCGGGAGATAGGTGCTTCTATGGACGTCGAGCTAGAGCCAGCGAGGTCGGGGGGTGCGAGCGACGGCAACCTCGCGAGCCAGCACGCGCCGACGGTCGACGGTCTCGGCGCCGTCGGAGACGGAGCACACAAGAGGTACGAGTACGTCGACCTCGACGCGCTCGTCGAACGCGTGGCGCTCCTGGCCGCGTGTCTCGCCGACAGACCGCTTCGAAACCGGGAGGAAAACTTATGAGAGACAGAGCCGACCTGCACGCCTCGGTCACACGCATAGCCGACCTCGAGAGCCTGGATTACGAGGTCGAACCGCTGCCGAGAGACGAGTGGTCTCGTGGCGACTACGTCGTAGCCAGGGTGTCGCGTCGCCCGGGTTCGGACGTCCGCGTCGAGAACACGGTCGGACGACGTGTCGAACTGATGGAGGGCGAGTCGCTCGTCGGCGCGCTGGGGACGCGTAGGGCTACGCGCGGGTACGTCGGCGGCTGGCGCGACGTCGAGGCGGACGGCTCCATGCAGGTGTTGACGGGTGGCGGCGTGCTCGGGAGGGTGACGTCGACTTCGCCTTTCAGCCCGCGTCCCATCGACGTCGACTACGTAGGTCACGTCTTGCGGGACGGCGTCGTAAAGATGGAGGACCACTCTCT
Source organism: Halobacteriales archaeon (assembly GCA_046545855.1). GTDB lineage: Archaea > Halobacteriota > Halobacteria > Halobacteriales > Halorutilaceae > JAQZDA01. The sequence continues at coordinate 2,594 of JBKGYY010000111.1, forward strand.
CGACGGCGACGGCGAGGTCGACGTCCCCGTGGTGCTAGTCACGGGCACGAGTATGTCGGCGGGCAAGACGATGAGCGGCCGGGTGTTGACGCGCGTGCTGGTCGAGGAAGGCTACGACGTCGCGGGCTGCAAGCTGACGGGCGCGGGCACTTACAACGACGTTCTCGCTCTCGAGGTCGCGGGCGCAGACCCCATATACGACTTCGTCGACGCCGGCCTGCCTACGACGGTGGTCGAAGAAGGTGTCTACCGGCAAGCGATAACAGGCGTTCTAGACGCGGTGTCGTCTGCCGACGTCGTCGTAGCGGAGGTGGGTGCGAGCCCTCTCGAGCCCTACAACGGCGAAGCCGCCGTCGACCTTCTCGGTGACGCGGTGGCGTTCTCGGTCCTCTGTGCGACGGATCCCTACGCCGTCGTAGGCATAGAGGAGGCGTTCGACGTCGAGCCGGACGTAGTCGCCGGCATCGCTACGAACACGTCTGCTGGCGTCGACCTCGTAGAGGAGCTCGCGGGACGCAGGGCGTTGAACCTCGGTCTCGAGGACGCCAAGCAGCCGCTACGGGAGATGTTGCTCGAAGCCCTCGGCTGAACTCCGACTTACATCTTCGTCGGCACGCCTTTCGTCTGTCGGTAGTCCCGGCCTCGTATGTCCTGAAGCCGCGCGACTGCGCGCCTTCGGTCTTCTTCGGTCCAGTCGGTGGGTTCCCGGAGGGGTACGACGAGGAAGCCGCTGCCGCGTATCTCGTCTGCGTGTAGCTGTTCGATAGGGCAGTCCCCGAGCTTCGAGCCGAGAGTCGTGTAGACGTCGACGAGATGTCGGCTCGCGCGCTCGCCGACGCCGACTAACACGTGTGCGTTGACCGCGCGTAGTTCGGCGTCGAAGTAGCGTTCGAGCGCGTTGTAGTCGTCCTCCGTGGGTTCGTCGACACACGGGTAGAGGTAGTTGAGGTAGACGTCGTCTACGACGGGTTCGTCGCCTTTCTCTACTACGAGTCGGGCTTCGTGTAACACGTCCTGGACGGCTTCGCCTGCCTCCGACGCCGTGAACGGGACGCCCGTGTCTACGCCGCCGTGCCGCCGCGGGTTGTCGCCAACGACGTGGAAGTCGGCGTCGGCGTATCCGTAGCCTGGGACGGCGTCGCAGGGATGCCGGGTGTCGAACGGATTTCGGACTCGGTCGCTGACGTGCGGCACGTTGTCAGGTAGATGTTCCAGGGGTATGAGTCTCGTGGAAAACGTTTCCCGGTGAGTTCGCCCGTGGGACGTCCGAGGCCGGACCCATATGGTGGTATATCAAGCCACGGGTATAAGAGGCCGGAGTGTTTTTATAGGTCGTATGAAAACTTCGACGGTCAGTCTGCTGGTGCTCCTGGTGCTGGCGGCCACGTTGACAGGGTGCCTGGACGGCTCCGACGAAGGACAAGCCGGTACGTTCGAGCTGATGGTGAGCGACCAGCCGAACGCGATAGAGGACTTCGAACATCTGAACGTGACGTTCTCCGAAGCAAGGGTGTTCGCCGAGGGAGCCGACAACGAGACGGACAACGAATCCGACAACGAGACGGACAACCAGTCGGACAACGAGTCGGACGAGGGGTTCGAGACCATCGACATCGAGGGTGAGACCGTCGACCTGACGACCGTCGTCGGAGACCGTGCGACGTCGATAGCCAACGTGTCGCTCGAAGAAGGCAACTACAGCAAGGTGGAGCTACACGTCGACTCGACCGAGGGAACCGTGGACGGCGAGCAGGCCGACGTCAAGGTCCCTAGCAACAAGCTCATGATAACCAAGAACTTCACCATCGAAGCCAACGAAACCACGTCTTTCGTCTTCGACATCCAGGTCGTCGAGAAAGGTAACGGTGGATACAACCTCCTGCCCGTCGTGAGCGAGAGCGGCGTCG
>JBKGYY010000112.1:0-4495 GCA_046545855.1 Halobacteriales archaeon
CGTCGAACGGAGGTGAGACGAGGTACGGCGCGAACGCAGCAAGCGCCGGTGTCCTTCGCGAAAGCGCAGGGTACGTGGAACTCGAACGAAGCGAGAGCGCGCCGGTGGTCTAGTGGTAGGACCAGGGGCTTCCAAGCCCTCAGCCCGGGTTCGAATCCCTGTCGGCACAGTGACCGAGAGAACCGAAGAACTGTAGACAGTTCTATTCTACGGTGACGCTCTTCGCGAGGTTGCGCGGTCGGTCTATCGACCTGTCTTGCAGCGCGGCGACGTGGTACGCGAGAAGCTGGAGGTAGACGTTCGCAACGAGAGGTTCGAGGTCGCCGAGCGTCGGGACATCGAGGGTTTCGTCCGCTATCCTCGCGGTCTCTTCGTCCGAGGTGACCGCGAGCACCGGTGCGCCACGCGACGCCACCTCGCGGACGTTGCTGCGGGTGTCCTCCGGACGTGTGCCCCTTGTCGAGACGGCTACCACGAGGGTGTCGTCGTCGACGAGGGCGAGCGGCCCGTGTTTCAGCTCGCCCGCCGGGTAGCCTTCCGCGTGGTCGTAGGATATCTCCTTCATCTTGAGCGCGCCTTCGAGCGCGACTGGGTATCCGAGCGAGCGTCCGACGTAGAAGTAAGCGCGGTCGTCGACGTGTCTCCTCGCTATCTCTTCGACGTCGTCCTCGCGGTCGAGAGCGCGCTGCACGGCGGCCGGCAGACCGCGGACGTCCTCGAGCACCTCGGCGGCTTCGGCCGCCGACAGGCCTCCGCGGCTTCGGGCGACGGCGACGTCCAGGAGCGTGAGCACGGCGACCTGTGACGCGAACGTCTTCGTCGCCGCCACGCCTATCTCGGGTCCAGCGTGGATGTAGAGCACGTCGTCGGCCTCGCGGGCGGCCGTGCTCCCCACCGTGTTGGTGACCGCGAGCGTCTTCGCTCCCGCGCGAGACGCCCTGCGCATCGCGGCGAGGGTGTCCGCCGTCTCGCCGCTCTGGGTGACGGCTACAACGAGGGTGTCCGAGGCCGAGATCGGAGTCAGGTACTCGCTGGCGTGTTCGACGGACACGGGGACGTCCACGTGGCGTTCGACGAGCCGACGTGCGTACATCCCGGCGTGGTACGACGTGCCGCACGCGACGACTTCGACCCTTTCTACGTCGTCGTAGTCTTCGACGTCTACTTCGAGCGACACCTCGCCCTCTACCTCGTCCACCCTGCCGGCGATGGCGCGACGCAACGCCTCCGGTTGCTCGTGTATCTCCTTGAGCATGTAGTGGGGGTAGCCGCCTCGTTCGGCGTCCTCGACGTCCCAGTCGACCGTCTCGACGTCCCGTTCTACGTCCTCGCCTTCCTCGGCGTTCCATATCTCGACGGAGTCCGCGTTGAGACGTGCGACGTCTCCGTCCTCGAGGTAGACGACGTCCTTCGTGTGCTCGACGAACGCCGTGACGTCGCTCGCGACGTAGTTGGCGTCGTCACCGAGGCCGACTACCAGCGGGCTGTCGTTCCGGGCGACGACGACCTCGTCGGCCTCGCTCGAGACGCAGGCGACGGCGTAGCTTCCCTCTAACTCCTCGACGGCGGCGCGGACGCGGTCGAAAAGCGAGCCTTCGGCTTCCTCGAGAAGGTGAGGCACGACCTCGGTGTCGGTGTCGCTCTCGAACTCGTGGCCCTTTCCCTCGAGATGTCGTCTCAGGCTCTCGTGGTTCTCTATGATGCCGTTGTGGACGACTGCGTGCCGGGAGGTTTCGTCGACGTGGGGATGTGCGTTGTAGTCCGTGGGTTCTCCGTGAGTCGACCACCTCGTGTGACCGACTCCGCACACGGCGGACGCGCTCTCGGGAAGCACCTCCCGCAGGTCGGAGACGTCGCCCGCGCGCTTGTAGACCTCCAATGGGTCGGCGCGCAGACAGATTCCCGCGGAGTCGTATCCCCTGTACTCGAGTCGTTCGATGCCGTCGACGAGGACGGCGAGCGCGGGTCTCTCCCCTACGTAGCCTACGATGCCGCACACGTCAACGCACCTCCGTTCCCGAGTTCACACGTCCGCCTACTCTCGCGCCGGGGCTCACGCGGACGTCTACGCCGAGCACCACACCGGGTTCGAGCCTCGCACCCCCGCCGACGTACGTGCCGTCGCCGACGACGCCGCCGAGCGACACACCGCGGTGTACCTCGTCCCCGGAGACGACGTCCGCCGGACCGCCTTCCACGACGACACCGGGGCCTACGTCGGCGCCCTCCCCGACGACGGCGTCGCGCAACACCGCGTTCTCGCCCACACGGGCGTCGCCGAAGACAACGGAGCCAGCGACGACGGCACCGGCACCGACGACGGCGTTGTCTCCGAGCGCCGTGCCCGGGAGAACCGAGGCGTTCGGGCCGACGCGGGCGTCCCGGCCGAGCACGACGTCGTCGGCCACGTAAGCCGTAGGATGCACGGTGGCGTCGACACGACGTCCGTCAGCCCTACGGGAGTTCAGGTCCACGAGGTCCCAGGGATGCGAGACGTCGGCCCACGAGTCCGTCCAGACGGCTTCGACGGAGCCGCCCCGCGCCCTCGCGGCGAGCACGTCGACGAGGGAAAGCTCTCCCTCGGGCGTTCGTTCGACGTCCCGTAGCTCGTCGAACACTCGACTATCGAGCCTGTAGGCGCCGGCGTTGACGACTCCCGACTCCGCGACTGCGGCTGGCCCGGGTTTCTCCTTTATCGACTTCACAAGGCCGTCCTCGACGTCGACGACGCCGTAGTCGCCCGGATGGTCGGCCGAGGTCACCGCTATCGAGGCGCCCGCGGACTCCGCGAGCCTCCGGAGCACGTCGGAGTCGAGGAAGCCGTCTCCGTTGACGACGAGGTAGTCGTCGTCCACGGCGTCCTCGGCCTGGAGTAGCGCGTGACCCGTGCCGAGACGTCTCTCCTGGACGACGTACTCGATGTCGACGTCCCAGTCGTCGCCGTCGCCGAAGTACGACTGGATCCTGTCGCGCCTGTATCCGACGACGAAGACGAGGTCCGTGACGTCCGCGTCTGCGAGCGCCTCGACGACGTGCTCGAGCACCGGGCGGTTGGCGACCGGTAGCATCGGCTTCGGCCTGCGCTCCGTGAGCGGGCGCAGCCGTCTGCCCTCCCCAGCCGTGAGCACGACGGCCTTCATACCTCGACACCTCTGTCGCGCGTGACGGCTTCGCCGGGCGCCGTCGTCTCACCCGGACCGAGACGGACTCCGGCGTCGAGCGACGTGTTGACGCCGGTCTTCGCCCGGGCTCCGAGAACGGCGCCTAGCTTCCGCATCCCGGTTCCTACCTCCTCGCCGTTCACGTGGGCGACGACCTCGCGGCCGTCGTGCCGGAGGTTCGCGGTCACAGTGCCCGCGCCGAGGTTGACGTCCTCGGCGAGCACGCTGTCTCCGACGTACGAGAGGTGGGCGGCGGTAGCCCCCTCCAGCAGCAGAGACGCCTTGACCTCGACTGCGTGTCCCACCCTGGCGCCGTCGAGCAGAACCGAGCCACCGCGGACGTAGGCGTTCGGCCCTACGTCGACGTCTTCCGCGAGGTAAGCCGGTCCCTCGACGACGGAGCCCTCGCGGACAACGGCTCCTTCCTCGACGACGACGTCGCCATCGACAACCGCGGAGTCGGCGACGTCGCCCTCCACCCGCCGTTCTACGTCGTCGAGCCACGCGCGGTTGGCGCTCAGGAGGTCCCACGGGTAGCCGACGTCCTTCCAGCTTCCGTCGATTTCGACGACGTCGAACTCGACTCCTCCGTCGATCATCGCCGCGATGGCGTCTGTTACCTCTATCTCTCCACGGGCGCTCGGCTCGACGTCCCGGAGGCGGTCGAAGACCTCCGAGGTGAACGCGTACACGCCGGCGTTCGCGAGGTTGGACGGCGGTTCGTCGGGTTTCTCCACGATTTCTGCCGCGGTTCCTCCGTCGACTGCGACGACACCGTACTCCTCCGGGCGGTCGACCTCGACCACCGAGACGACGTTCGACCGGGAGCGGACGACGTCCTCCACCGCCCCGGCGTCGAAGTAGAGGTCGCCGTTGAACACGAGGAAACGGTCTCCTACCTCTCTCTCGGCGCGCAAGACGGCGTCTCCCGTACCCATGCGTTCCTCCTGTTCGACGTAGGTCACGGGTAGTCCGCGGTGTTCGTCTCCGACCGCTCTCCTTACGTCGTCTCCCCTGTACCCCACGACCACGACGTATCCGTCGACGTAGGGCGCCGCTGCGTCGAGACATCTCTCGAGTAGGGTCGAGTCGCCTACCGGCAACAGCGGCTTCGGTCTCGTCCGCGTCAACGGAGACATCCGGGTGCCTCGTCCCGCGGCGAGCACGAGCGCTTTCATATCCAAGCCTAGGTAGACGCCTTTATCTGTCTTTCCGCCCACCGCCACGAAGCTTTAACCGCCTCGGGCGTATGAGACACCGTATGCAAGCAGTCGTGCTCGCCGCGGGCAAGGGCACCCGTCTCGAGCCCCTCACGGACGACAAGCCGAAGCCGC
>JBKGYY010000113.1:0-4487 GCA_046545855.1 Halobacteriales archaeon
GGAGGCCACTTCCTGCCGGTCGAGAGCCCCGACGCAGTCGTAGAGGCGATAGAGGAGTTCCACCTGAGCTAGGACGAGCCAGACACGCTGCCGTTCTCTCGTATCGACGGAACTGCTCGACTGCGTCGGCTTCCCGCCGACACGTTACGTCATAAAGAAACCGATCTATCTCGGGTTCAAGCTTCGTCCCCGGGCAGCAGCACGCCGGGGTTCATCACTCCCTCCGGGTCTAGCGTCCGCTTCATCGACCTCATGACCTCCAGCAGCCTACCCGGCACCTCGCGGTCGAGGTGCGAGCGATGCACGCGGCCGACGGCGTGGTGATGCGTCGTAGCGGCGCCGTGGTCCGCGAGCACGTCCATCGCCGTCTCCTTGAGAGCGCGCCACTGCTCTATCTCGCTTCCGGCGTCAGCGGGCGCCAGGAAGGTGTAGTACGGCGCGGGTCCGTCGCGGTAGACGTGGGTGAAACGACACGAGACGAAGCCCGCGCCGCAAACGCGCTCCATCTCGCTCTCCAGACGCTGCCGGACGTCGGCGTGGAACTCCGGGAAGTCACGCCACACTACCGACGTCTCGAAGGTGTCGACGACGACGCCGAGGCTCACGAGCGCGTTGAAGAGATACGGGCCCTCGAAGAAAGAGCTACGCCAGTCGGAGCCGGGTTCGTCTTCCTCGTCGCCACCGGGGCCGCCGTCGCCGTCGACGTCGAGCGAGACGTCGTCGACATCTCCGCCGCGCGTTTCGACGAGTTCGACGGCTCTCTCGAGCCTCGACTCGACCACGCCGTCTACCGACTCGAAGCCGAGTATCAACCGCGGTCGGCCGCCCACCTGGTTCAACAGGGCTTCGTTCCTGTCGAGCAACCGGCAGTTCGCGGGATACAGGTCGGACCGAGCGACGTCGCGGACGGCGGCGACGGCGCTCCCGAAGTCTTCGAACTCCACCGTCGCCTTCGCTCTCCGTCGTGGCCGGGGCTCCACGCGCATCCAGGCTTCGGTGAACACACCGAAGGCGCCCTCGGAGCCCAGCAGCAGGCCGTCGGCGTACGGCCCGGCTCCAGAGCGAGGCAGCCGGCTCGTCCCCACCTCTCCGACGGGAGTCTGCATCCTCACGCTTTCGACGAAGTCGTCTACGTGCGTGTATATCGTGGCGTAGTGGCCGCCGGCGTGAGTCGCCAGCCAGCCGCCGAGAGTCGAGTGGACGTAAGACTGCGGGTAGTGACGCAGGTGGAGGCCGTGGTCGTCGAGCGCGCGCTGTATCTCGGGGCCGCGGGCGCCAGCCTGTATCCTCGCAGCGCGCGACACCTCGTCGACCTCGATTACTCTATCGAGACCACGCAGGTCGAGCGAAGCCACTCCCGCGTAGCCCTCGCCTTCGCACTCGACGCCGCCGACCACGCTCGTCCCGCCTCCGTACGGGACGACGGCGACTCCCTCCCTCGAAGCCCAGTCGAGCGCAGTGCGGACGTCGTCTTCGTCCCTCGGTCGGAGCACGACGTCGGGCGCGGGCGAGAAGTCACCGTGGAAACCTCTCACTAGGTCCCTGTAGCCGCAGCCGTAGGTGTGACGTATTCTCGACTCTCGGTCGCCGGAAGCCCAGTCGAAAGGCGGTTCGACGTCGGCCGCCGGCAAGTCGGCGTCGTCGACGGAAGGCAGGTCGAGCGCCGGTCGCTCCGGGAAGCCCAGATAGGACTCCAGGAGGTCGGCCAGCCTACGTCGTTCTCCCTCGCTCGGCATGCTGTCGACGTAGCCCCATCCCCAGTGGCTGGTCTCGCGCTCCGTCATCGAGACCGACTTGCGTCGCGTTAGCCATAAAGCCGACCCACGCGCGAACGCGAACCACTAACCCTATTACTCCGTCTCCACCAGTTTAGACCACATGGGACAACACGATCCGTTCGGTGCCATAAGGGAGTTAGAACACCAGGGCACCACGTACAAGTACGCAGACCTGAACGCGCTCGAAGAACAGGGCCTCTGCGAGCTGTCGAAGCTACCCGTCAGCATACGAGTCCTGCTCGAGTCAGTCGTCCGTAACGTCGACGGCGAGGAAGTGACCGAGGAACACGTCCGCAAGGCGGCGTCTTGGGAGCCCGACGTCCCCGACGTCGACCTGCCGTTCCAGCCTTCTCGCGTCGTCCTCCAGGACCTCACGGGAGTGCCCGCGGTCGTCGACCTCGCGGCGCTCCGGAGCGCCGTCGACCGAGCGGGGCAGGACCCCTCGATAGTCGAACCCGAGGTACCCTGCGACCTCGTCATCGACCACAGCGTGCAGGTCGACTTCTTCGGCAGCGACGACGCCTACGACAAGAACGTCGAGATAGAGTACGAGCGCAACGCCGAACGCTACCGCTCGATAAAGTGGGCGGAGCAGGCGTTCGACGACTTCAACGTCGTGCCACCTGGCACGGGCATCGTCCACCAGGTCAACCTCGAGTACCTCGGCCGCGTCGTACACGACCGCGAGGTAGACGGCGAGCGATGGCTGCTGCCCGACACCCTCGTGGGTACCGACAGCCACACGCCGATGATAGGCGGCATAGGGGTCGTCGGCTGGGGAGTCGGAGGCATAGAGGCCGAAGCCGGCATGCTCGGACAGCCGATAACGATGGAGCTACCCGAGGTCGTCGGCGTCAGGCTCACGGGAGAGCTACCCGAGGGCGCGACGGCGACCGACCTCGTGCTCCACATCACGGAGCTGATGCGCGAGGTAGGCGTCGTCGACCGGTTCGTCGAGTTCTACGGCCCCGGGGTAAGCCAGCTTTCGGTGGCGGACCGCGCAACCATCTCGAACATGGCTCCCGAGCAGGGTTCGACGATAAGCATGTTCCCCGTCGACGAAAAGACGCTCGACTACCTCCGTCTCACCGGCCGGGACGAGGAACACGTCGAACTCGTCCGGGAGTACCTCGACGCGCAGGGCTTGTTCGGCGAACAGGAGCCCGAGTACACCGAGGTCGTCGAGTTCGACCTCGGGGACGTCGAGCCGAGCCTCGCCGGCCACAAGAAACCCCACTCGCGCATCCCGATGGGCGACCTCGACGAGCACTTCCCGGCGCTGCTCGAGGAGGAGGGCGTGCTGGAGGAGGACGTCGCCTCCGGTGGAGGCGCGGTGGTCCAGGAGAAGAAGCTCGATCTAGACGACCGAGTGCCCGTCGAGCTAGACGACGGCACGGAGGTCGAGATAGGTCACGGCAGCATCCTCGTGAGCGCGATAACGAGCTGTACGAACACGTCGAACCCCTCGGTGATGGTCGCCGCTGGACTGCTGGCGCGCAACGCCGCCGAACGCGGCCTCGACGTACCCGACTACGTCAAGACGAGCCTCGCGCCCGGCAGCAAGGTCGTGACCGAGTACCTCGAGCAGTCGGGATTGATGGACGACCTCGAGACGCTCGGCTACCACGTCGTCGGATACGGCTGCACGACTTGCATCGGCAACGCTGGACCGCTAGCCGAACCGATAGAGCAGGCGATAGACGACAACGACCTCTGGACCGCGAGCGTGCTGTCGGGTAACCGTAACTTCGAGGCGCGAATCCACCCGAAGATACGCGCGAACTACCTCGCTAGCCCGCCGCTCGTAGTCGCATACGGCCTCGCCGGCCGCATCGACGTAGACCTCGAGGAAGACCCGATAGGCATGGACGACGACGGCGAACCCGTCTACCTCGAGGACATCTGGCCCGACCCCGAGGAGGTCAGGCAGACGATACACGACAACGTCGACCCCGAGATGTTCCGCGACAAGTACGCCGAGGTCTTCGAGGGCGACGAACGCTGGGAGTCGCTCGAGGCGCCGACCGGGGACGTCTACGACTGGGACCCCGAGTCGACGTACATCCGCGAGCCGCCGTTCTTCGTCGACTTCCCGCTCGAAGAACCCGGCGTCGAGGACATCGAGGACGCCCGGTGTCTGATGTTGCTCGGTGACACCGTGACGACAGACCACATCAGCCCCGCTGGACCGTTCAGCGAGGACCTTCCCGCGGGAGAGTGGCTGATGGAGCGCGGCGTCGAACCCCGTGACTTCAACACCTACGGCTCGCGCCGCGGCAACCACGAGGTCATGATGCGCGGAACGTTCGCGAACGTCCGCATCGAGAACGAGATGCTCGACGACGTCGAAGGCGGATACACGGTACACCATCCGTCGGGCGACGAGACCACGGTGTTCGAGGCGAGCGAGCGATACCGCGAGGAAGGCACGCCGCTCGTCGTCATGGCGGGCGAGGAGTTCGGCACGGGTTCGAGCCGCGACTGGGCGGCGAAGGGCACAGACCTCCTCGGCGTACGCGCGACCATCGCGGAGAGCTACGAGCGCATCTACCGCGACAACCTCATAGGTATGGGCGTCCTCCCGCTGTCGTTCCAGGACGGCGACGGCTGGGACTCTCTTGGCCTCGACGGCACCGAGTTCTACCGCATCCACGGACTCGAAGACGGCCTGTCGACCAACGACGAGCTGACGGTGGTCGCCGAACGCGA
>JBKGYY010000114.1:0-4269 GCA_046545855.1 Halobacteriales archaeon
ACCTCGGGTTCGTCGATGCGGTCGTCGTAGCTCGACATCCAGTCGACGGTGTCCTTGTCTATGTCGGCGAGCATCTCCTCGGCTATCTCGGACATCCTCGCCTCGGTGTAACGCATCGCCGCCGGCGGGTCGCCGTCTATCGAGCCGAAGTTCCCCTGGCCGTCGACGAGCGGCGCGCGCATCGAGAACTCCTGAGCCATCCGCACGAGGGCGTCGTATATCGCGCTGTCTCCGTGGGGGTGCCAGTTACCCATCGTGGAGCCGACTATCGACGACGACTTCCGGTAGCTCGAACCCGAGGTCACGCCCTCGTACTCCATGGCGTACAGGATGCGGCGGTGGACGGGCTTTAGGCCGTCTCGGACGTCGGGGAGCGCGCGTCCCGCGATGACGGACATCGCGTAGTCGATGTAGCTCTGCTCCATCTCGTCCTCTACCCTGACGTTCTCGACGTTCGCGGCCTCGACGTCGGGGTAGTCGTACGGGTCGTCGGGCGCGGGGTCGGTGCTCATGCTTCGCCTCCCCCGTCGGAAACGCGTTCCACGGCTGCTTTCATATGTCCACCCACTCTGCCTCCGTGGCGTTCTCCTTGATGAACTCCTTGCGCGGCCCCACGCGTTCGCCCATGAGGACCGAGAACATCTTGTCGGCCTGCCGGGCGTCGTCTATCGTGATGCGTTTCAACACGCGGTTCCCGGGGTTCATCGTCGTCTGCCAGAGTTGCTCGGGCGTCATCTCGCCGAGTCCCTTGAACCTCTGTACGTTGTCGGCGTCTCCACCTAGCTCGTCCTCGACTACCCGGCTCCTTTCCTCCTCGGTCATGGCGTCGTAGGTCTCACCTCCCTTCCGGATGCGGTAGAGCGGCGGCTTGGCGGCGTAGACGTGACCTCTCTCGAGCAACGGCCTCATGTGACGGTAGAGCAACGTCAGCAGGAGCGTCCGTATGTGCGCGCCGTCGACGTCGGCGTCCAGCAGGAGTATCACGCTGTCGTATCTGAGTTCGTCGAGGTCGAACTCGTCTCCCACGCCCGTGCCGAGAGCCGTGATGAGCGCGCGTATCTCGTCGTTCTCGAGCACGCGGTCCAGCCGGTGTTTCTCGACGTTGAGTATCTTGCCCCGGAGCGGCAGCACGGCCTGGGTCTCGCGCTTCCGCGCCTGTTTCGCGCTGCCTCCCGCGCTGTCGCCCTCGACGACGAAAAGCTCGCTTCCCTCTCGCTCCCGGCGCTGGCAGTCCGCGAGCTTTCCCGGCAGCGACGTCGACTCGAGAGCGCTCTTACGGCGCTGTAGCTCGCGTGCTTTCTTCGCCGCCCTCCGGGCGCGCGCCGCCTCGACGGCTTTCATCGTCATCGCCTGCGCGGCGTCGGGGTTCTCCTCGAGGTAGGTCGACAGCTCCTCGTTCACGAGGCCCTCGACGGTGCCGCGGACCTCGCTGTTACCGAGCTTGGTCTTCGTCTGTCCCTCGAACTGTGGCTCCGGGACCATGACGCTCACTACGGCGGTAAGGCCCTCCCTGACGTCCTGGCCCTTGAGCTTGGCTCCGTCTAGCAAGCCGTTTTCCTCGGCGTAGTCGTTGACGACGCGGGTGAGCGCCGACTTGAAGCCGCTCAGGTGGGTTCCGCCCTCCCTCGTGTTGATGTTGTTCGCGAACGAGTGGACGCTGCCGCTGTACTCCTTCGTCGCCTGCACGCCGACCTCGACCTCGACGCCGTCTCTCTCGCACTCGAAGTAGATGACGTCGTCGTGCAACGGTGTCTTGGTCTCGTTGAGGTACTCGACGAACTCCCGGATGCCGCCGTCGTACCTGTGCACGGCCTCCCTGCCCGTGGCTTCCTCCGTCAGCCGTATCTCGAGGCCCTTGTTGAGGAAGGCTAGCTCACGGAGCCTGTTCTCCAGGGTGTCGAACTCGAACTCCGTGGTCTCGAACACCTCGCCGTCGGGTTTGAAGCTTATCGTCGTTCCCGTCCCCTCCGCGTCACCGTCTCGTTCGAGCTCTCCGACGGGTACTCCTCGTTCGAACCTCTGGCTGTACCGGCCGCCGTCTCTCTCGACGGTGACCTCGAGCCACTCGCTGAGGGCGTTGACGACGCTCACGCCGACTCCGTGGAGTCCCCCGCTTATCTGGTAGCTCTTGCTGTCGAACTTGCCGCCCGCGTGAAGCTGGGTCATCACGACCTCGACCGCGGGCACGTCGTACTTCTCGTGCTGGTCTATCGGGATTCCGCGGCCGTCGTCCGACACCGTGACGCTGCCGTCGTCGTTGAGCACGACTTCGACGCTGTCGCAGTGTCCGGCGAGAGCCTCGTCTATGCTGTTGTCGACGACCTCGTAGACGAGGTGGTGGAGGCCGCGTTCGTCGACGGAGCCGATGTACATCGCGGGTCGTTTGCGTACGGCCTGGAGGCCCTCGAGCACCTGTATCCTGCCTGCGTCGTACTCGGTTTCTGGCTCTGACATTTGTAGAAGTTGGGTGTGTTAAGCCGGGTGTTTTGTGTGGGGTGGCTAGCGCGAACGGTCGTATACGGTAGGTAGGTCTGGATTCCCCTTAAACGTACCGTACGACCAATGTCATGACGCGAAGAACTACTAAATATTAGTCCTGCATATAACGCTCACGAACCCGGGGGTCGACCTGCCGGAAACCCTCCCCCAGCGCACCCCATAAATCCACTAGCTCGTCGAACTCGCCGTGGTCCACGTGCTCGAGGACGTCCCCGAACCGAACCTTCTCGTCGTGCGCGAGCATAAGGTCTCGGTCGGAGTACTCCTCGAGGTCGTCGCGCGACATCGGTAGGTCTTCCTCGTCTACCCAGTTGGCGACCTCCGCCATGCCGTAGGAACGACCGTCTTCGGGCTCGACTATCGGCATACCTACAAGACGGAGAGACGGCTTAAATACCGTACGCTTTCGCGCGAAACACCGGGTCGAACGAAGCCCGCGCTAGTCGTCGGCCTCGACGCCGACGTCGTCCTCTGGCGCCGTCGGAATCGAGCACGCGGCGTCGTACGACACCTCTCGCACGCTCTCTATCTCGGGGTCGTCGCCGCAGACCGGGCAGTCCGGGTCCTTCCTTATCTCGACCTCGTCGAACGACATGTCGAGGCTGTCGTAGAACACCATCCTTCCGTCGAGCGTCTCGCCGACGTCGAGCACGTGTTTCACGACCTCGGTCGCCTGGATGACGCCTACCACGCCCGGGAGCACTCCGATGACGCCGGCGGCCGCGCAGTTAGGCACCATTCCCTCCGGCGGCGCCTCCGGGAACATACAACGGTAGCACGGTCCATCGGGGTCGGTGAACGTCGTCACCTGTCCCTCGAACTTGAAGATGGCGCCGTGCGAGAACGGCTTCTCCGCGAGCGTACAGGCGTCGTTCACCAGGTACCGTGTCGCGAAGTTGTCGGTTCCGTCGACCACGAAGTCGTAGCCCTCTATCAGGTCGTCGACGTTCGTCGGAGCCAGTCTGACGTCGTGCGTCTCGACTTCGACGTCGGGGTTCATATGCTCGACGAACTCCGCGGCGCTGTCGACCTTCTTCTTCCCTACGTCGTCGTCGCCGTGTATAACCTGACGCTGGAGGTTCGAGCGCTCGACGACGTCGTCGTCGACTATCCCCAGGGTTCCCACGCCCGCGGCCGCGAGATACTGTATGATGGGGCTGCCGAGGCCGCCGGCACCTATACAGAGCACCCTGCTGTCGAGCAACGCCTGCTGTCCGTCCGGTCCCACCTCGTCGAGAATGATGTGCCGGCTGTACCGATCCACCTGCTCGGCGGATAGCTTCGCGCCATCGGTCATCGTTGCCCGAGATACGGCCGACGGTATAAAGACGGTTGTGGTATCGGCAATACACGTCAGTCTCCGACGTCAGCCGGGTACGTCTCCGGGACACCTGCAACCTCGGGCGTCGACGTTCCTGAACACCGCTCCTTCTACGTCCGCTCCACGGAGGTCGGCGTCCCGGAAAACGACGCTGTCCATCGATGCGTCGCGGAAACTCGTGTTTCGAGCAGAGGCACCCGACATGTTCGCGAGATACAGGCTCGCGCCCTCGAACTCGGAGCCGTTGAGACTGGCGTCGACGAACCGCGCACGCGAAAACGTCGCACGACGTCCGTCTACGTCGACTAACGTCGCCCCGCTCAGGTCGGCCCGAGACAGTTCCGCTCGGGTTACGTTAGCCCTCGAAATGACCGCTCCAGAGAGGTTCGCGCGCCCGAGGTCGGCGTCACGCAGGTCGGCGCTCTCCAGCGACGCCCCCGAGAGGTTCA
>JBKGYY010000115.1:0-4140 GCA_046545855.1 Halobacteriales archaeon
CGGTACCGCGCTCTTCCGCCTCCGTCTCCCTCTTAAACGTAGTGGTTAGCGCTGCGGCTATCTCCTAACGTACGCGGCTGCGAGCACGGCGAGCGCGAGGGCGGCGAGCGCGAGCGCGGTGTCGCCGCCTCGCGGTAGCTCTCTCTGTACGCCGTCGACGGCGGCGGCGAGGCCTCCGCTCGGCTGTTCCGTGGCCGTCTGTCGGTTTTCCGTCTCGGTGTCGACCGTATCCCCGGTGTCTCGCCGGCTGTCGTCGTCGCCCTCGGTTTCGCTCTCGGTCTCGCGGTCTCCGCCGTCGCCGTCGTCGTCCTCCACTTCGACCTCGAACGACCTCCCCGCGGCTTCGACGGCGTAGCTCCCTGGCTCGGACAGCTCGTGAGCTAGCGTCAGGCTCCGGGTTTCACCTCTGTCGACCGTGATTCGCTCGGAGTCGACGGTCTCGTTGTCGACGTTCAGCTCGACCGTCTCGGTGTCGCCGAGTCCCTCGGCTACCTCTGCGTCGACTTCGACCTCTATCTCGCCCGGCGAAGTCAGGACGTCTTCGTCGAGGCTGACGTCGGTGAACTCGAGCGTCGGCTCGACGCCGCCGCCTCCGGCCATCGACTCCGCCGCGTCCTCGCTGGCGTCGGGCTGTACGCCGTGTCCGTCTCCGGGCACGCCCACGGAGAAGACGCTCGCTCCGGGGACTTCGGCCCAGTATCGCGCGACGCCGTCTTCGCTGTCGACGTAGAGCGTGTCGTAGGTCTCCCAGCTGTCGCCGTCCTCGGTGTGGCGCTGGAGGACGACGTCGTCGCGCGACGCGTTCTCTTCTTCGAGCCGGTCCTCGCTGACGTCGAACGCGACGCCGGCTTCCTCGACGTCCTCTAGCTCGTGTTCGACGTCGAGGTAGCCGAGGCTCGTGTGGTCTTCGTCCCACGACGTGTCTTCCGGTGGTTCGGACGTCTCTTCGAAGTCTGCCGTCGCGTCCTGCGGTGTCTCGACGTGCGCCCGGAAGACGTCGTAGCTCGCGTCGTCGGGTTCGTCGGAGTCGAGGTCGAAGACGACGGTTGTGTTGTCTATGTCGGCGGAGTAGTACGACGTGTCGCCGGACGTCCGCGGACCGGGTTCCGCGCCGGCGCCGCGCACCTCTATCGAACGCGTGACGTTGTCCGTCTGACCTAGTTCGTCTTCGACGGTCAGGGTGACGTTGTACGTTCCGGGCTCCGTGAAGCTGGGTTTCGCGTTCCGTCCCGTGAGGTTCTCGTCGGTCTCGTGGACGTGCCATCTGTGTTCTACGACCTCGACGTCGTCCATCGGGTGCTCGGGACGCGAGTGCAGCGTCGTGGACTCCTCGACGGTGGGGTCCGGTCTCGGGGTCACGAAGAAGTCGGCTTCCGGCGGCTCCATCTCCGTCTCCCCGGTGCTGAGGCCGTGGTGGCCGTGCGGTCGCTGGTGGACGCGGCTGTCTTCGCTCGAGCCGTCCGCGGACAGCGAGTAGGCGTCTGCGGAGACGTTATCGCCGACTTCGAGGCCGTACAGCCTGCCGTCGCTAGAGCCGACGTAGACGACTCCGTCTACGACCGAGGGAGACGAGAACACGGCGCCGCCTGTCGAGGCACGCCATCGCTCGGTTCCGTCGTCGCCGTCGAGCGCGTAGAGGTTGCCGTCGTGGCTGCCGACGTAGACGACGCCGTCGGCGACGACGGGCGACGACCGCACCATCTCGCCCGTCTCGAACGTCCAGTCCCGGCTGCCGTTGGCCGCGTCGAAGGCGTAGACGTTGGCGTCCGCCGAACCCATGTAGACGGTGTCGTCGGCGACGTTGGGCGACGAGATAACGAAGTCCGCTATCCACAGGTGGTCGTCGGTGTCGTACGACCAGACCGGCTCTCCCGTCGAGGCGTTGAACGCGTGGGCTATCGAGTTGGTCAGGCTGGCCGACGAGACGTAGACGACGCCGTCCTCGACGACGGGCGACGACCGAATCCACCATCCCGTAGACGTGTTCCATCTTTCCTCTCCCGTCCTCCTGTCGAGCGAGTACAGCCTGGTGTCGTGGCTGCCGACGTAGACGGAGTCGTCTACGACGGTAGGCGACGAAGTCACCCAGTCACCCGTCTCGAACGTCCAGTCGACGTCTCCCGACTCGGCGTCTAGCGCGTAGACCTCTCCGTCCAGGGAGCCGAAGTAGACGACTCCGTCGAACACCGTCGGCGACGAAGCCACGTGGCCTCCGGTCGAGTGGTTCCAGAGTTCGCGGCCGTCCTGGTCGATGGCGTGGAGGCGTCCGTCGTCGCTCCCGACGTAGACGACGCCGTCGGCTACCGTCGGCGACGACCGCACGGTGGAGTTGGCGTCGTACGTCCAATCCTCGGTCCTGGTGTCGATGTCTACGGCGTGAACGACTCCGTCGTAGTCGCCGACGTATACCGTGCCTTCGTGTACGGTCGGAGACGACCACACCGGCGCCCCCGTGTCGTAGTTGAGAGCCAGCGGGGGTTGCACGCTGACCTCGGCGGAGTCGTTCGACTCCGGTGACTCCAAGGTCACCTCGCCCGTCCGGGGTTCGGTCGAGTTGCGGCTCCAGACTAGACTGCCGTTCCACGTCTCCCCGCCGTCTAGCTCGAGCTCCCGGGCGTCGACGACGTCTCCGTCGAACGACCGCATCTCGACTTCCCGGGTTCCCGAGAGGTCGCCTTGGTTCGTGACGTTCACGTCGGCTGTCACGTCGTAGCCGGCTATCACGGGCGAGTTAGTCGAGTCGACCGAGACATTGAAGCTCGGTTCGCTCGGCGTCTCGACCGATACGTTCGTGGTGTTCTCGGCTCCGTCGGCCGAGACGTTCGCGGCGTGCTCGCCGGCGTCGCCCGACGTCGTGTTCCACGAGAGGTCGGCCCGCGTGTCCGACGGAGTCACGTTCGCGGTGTCCGTTATTTCTCCGCCGACCGACAGCTCCACTCTCGTGGAGTTGGAGGCGTTGTCACTCCACTCGATTTCGGTGGTGACGTCGAGCCGCTCGCCTTCGACGACGGGCGAGTTCGTGGACTCGACGGCGACGTCGGTCACTTCGTCCGCGCTCGCCGTCCCCGTCGCTAGCGCGAGCGCGATGAGCACGAGCAGCGTGAGCCGTCGTCGCGTCAACATCGCTCTTCCGAGACCAAACGCAACAAAATTATAAAAGGGTTCGGGCGAACCGGGCGTCGAACACGCCGGACGTCTCCCGCACAAGCTTGATGTACCAGCCCGGCAACCACGTGGTATGCACGAGGAGCTAGAGACAGCCGAGATAACCGTAGACGAAGACACCGGCGTCGGCCACGTCCTAATGAACCGCCCGGACAAGCTCAACGCCCTGAGCCCGCAGCTAACCGACGACGTCGTCGAAAGCCTGCACCGAATCCGCGAGATAAACGACGACGCCGACGGAGTCGACGTATCCGTCGTGGTGCTCGAAGGCGCCGGCGGCAACTTCTCCAGCGGAGCCGACCTCATGTCGTTCGCCGGCGCAGAGCGCCCTTTCGTCCCGCGGAGCGACTTCTGGGAGTCCCTCCGGAGGTTCGAGCTACCTATCGTCGCGAAGATCGAAGGCTACTGTCTCGGCGGCGGACTCGAGACAGCGCTAGCCTGCGACCTCCGTGTCGCGCACGAGGACGCGACTTTCGGCTTCCCCGAGATAGACATCGGCCTCATACCCGGGGCCGGAGGCGTCCACTACGTCTCCCGCGTCGCAGGCGAAGCCGCCGCACGGGAGCTAGCGTACACCGCCGACAAAGTACCCGCCGACCGCGCGCGCGAGCTAGGCGTCGTCAACCAAGTCTACACCGACGACGAGTTCGACGAAGCAGCCGACGACTACGCCGAAAAAATCGCGTCGAAGGCCCCGCTCGCTCTCCAGGCACTCAAGGAGTCCGTCAACATGTCGCTCGACGTCGGCCTCGACGAAGCCAGGGCGCACGACATGAGGGTGTTCATGCAGTTGCTCGAGACAGACGACTTCAACGCCGGGATATCGCACTTCGGACAGGACAGCCAGCCGGAGTTCGAAGGCAAGTAGAGCCGTCAGAGCGAGACGTACTTCGCGCTCTTTATACCCTCGACGTCGGTGAGCACGTCACGTACGTCGCGCGACACCTCGTCGTCGACGTTCAACACCATGATGGC
>JBKGYY010000116.1:0-4084 GCA_046545855.1 Halobacteriales archaeon
CGCCGAGCCAGAAGCCGCCGCCGAGGTAGTTGTTCTTCTCGACGACCATCGTCTTGACGCCGCGCTCCGACAGCTCTTTCGCGGCCATCAGGCCCGAGGGGCCGCCGCCGACGACGATGACGTCGGAGTCCGAGAAGTCCATGAACTCCTCGGTCCACTCCTGTCCTATGGCCCGGGTGACGTCTGCCTCTCCGACGTCGCTGAACTTCTCGAAGTCTCCGTTCTCGGATGACATACGTACTATACCAAAAGCGCGTAGTAAAAGGTACTGTTAGACGGCGTTCGCGGCGCAGTCCCGCCCTCCGAAAGCCACTAAAACCCCGCACGCCTGCCTACACCGTGATTGCGACGCTCGGCCCCGAGGGAACCTACAGCCACAGGGCCGCCGAGAAGCTCGACGACGTCGTCGAGTTCTACAGCGGCGTGCCGGAGATAGCCGACGCCGTCGTCGAAGGCGACGTCGAAGCCGGCGTCGTCCCCATAGAGAACTCCATCGAGGGAAGCGTGAACGCCACGCTCGACGTCCTCATAGACTACGACCTCTACGTGACCGGCGAGATATACGTCGACGTCCACCACGCGTTGATCGGGGCGTCCGACGACTTCACCGTCGTCGCCAGCCACCCGCAGGCTCTCGCGCAGTGCCGTGGCTACCTCCGGGAACACTACCCGGACGTCGAGCTCAAGAGCGTGTCGAGCACGGCCGCGGCCGTCGAACTCGCTCGCGAGAACCCCGAAGTAGCGGCGCTCGCGCACCCGTCTCTCGCGGGCGACGGCGTCGACGTCGTCGCGGAGGAGGTGGAGGACGAGGGAGGCAACACGACGCGTTTCGTCCGGCTGGAGACGTCCGCGCGCGACGGCGGTGCCAAGACGTCAGTCGTCGTCTACCCGGGCCGCGACCGACCGGGTTTGCTCTACGACATCCTCGGGGTGTTCGAGCGCCGGGAGATAAACCTCACGCGTATCGAGTCGCGTCCGTCGAAGCGCGCGCTCGGCGACTACGTCTTCCACCTGGACTTCGAGGACGGCGACGTCGACGGGGTGCTCGGCGAGCTGGAGGGCGAGGTCGAGTGGGTGGTCTACCTCGGTAGCTACGACGTCCTCGGTTAGGCGCGGTCCGTCGTTGCGCGCGTCCGATGCGCGGCGCCCGTCTCTATGTCGACGTCCTAGTGCTCGACGGCGCGCAGCGCTCCGACGGCCGTCGTAGAGATTACGTGGAACGTCGAACGTAGGTCGACCTTCGGCGAAAACCATAACAACGCCCTCCGAAAGCCAAGAGCCACGATGGAGACAAGGAGGACGTCGAGATGGAGATAGGCGTGCCCGCAGACCGCCTGGAGGGAGAGACCCGCGTGGCGCTCGTACCCGAGGCAGCCGGGAGCCTCGTCGACCGAGGACACGACGTGGTCGTCGAGAAAGAAGCCGGACTCGGCTCCGACTGGACCGACGAAGACTACGAGGACGCCGGATGCACCGTCGTCGAAGGCGACCGGGCGTTCGAAGCCGACGTCGTCCTCCAGGTCAACGGACTCGGAGCAACCGACGCGCTGTCGCCCGACACCTACGCCGAAGGACAGGTCGCCGTCGGAATGCAGGCGCCCTACGAGATAGAAGACGAAGAGATGCAGGCGCTCGCCCGCCGCGACGTCACGGCGTTCGCCCTCGAACTCATGCCCCGGATAAGCCGGGCTCAGTCGATGGACGCTCTGTCGTCGATGGCGAGCGTCGGAGGCTACAAGGCCGCCGTGCTCGCCGCCGAACGCCTGCCGAAGCTCTACCCCATGCAGATGACCGCGGCGGGAACCGTGCGACCCGCGGAAGTCTTCGTCGTCGGCGCTGGCGTCGCCGGCCTCCAGGCGATAGCGACGGCCGAACGCCTGGGCGCCTCCGTCCGGGCCTACGACATACGCCCGGAGGTAGCCGAGGAGGTCGAAAGCCTCGGCGCCGAGTTCGTCGAACTCGACCTCGACACAGACGACGCCTCCGAAGGCGGCCACGCCAAACACCAGGACGAGGAGTTCTACAGGAGACAGCGCGAGATGATGACCCGGGTGGTAGCCGACAGCGACGTCGTGATAACGACGGCCGCCGTGCCCGGCGGACCCGCGCCCGAACTCGTGACGTCGGAGATGATAGACGGCATGGACCCTGGCTCGGTGATAGTCGACCTCGCGGCCGCCGGCGGAGGCAACTGCGAGCCCACGGAGGCCGACGAAGTCGTTACCTACGCCGACGTAGAGGTACACGGCCCCACCAACCTGCCCGCCACGGTGCCGCACACCGCGAGCGAACTCTACAGCAACAACATGACGAGCTTCCTCGACCACGTCACCGAAGGCGACGAGATAGAGATAGACCTC
The DNA here is from genome assembly GCA_046545855.1 of Halobacteriales archaeon. Classification (GTDB taxonomy): domain Archaea; phylum Halobacteriota; class Halobacteria; order Halobacteriales; family Halorutilaceae; genus JAQZDA01. The sequence continues at coordinate 2,361 of JBKGYY010000116.1, forward strand.
GACGACGAGATAACCACGTCGACGCTCCTCACGTACGAAGGCGAAGCCAGGATGCCGCACAAGAGAGACGCTTCCGGGGACGCAGGCGAAGACGGCGGAGACGAGGAGGGAGAGTGAGATGGCTTTCGTCGAGAACCTCACGTTGTTCGTGCTCGCGGCGTTCCTCGGCTACAGCGTCATAACCAAGATACCCACCAACCTCCACACGCCGTTGATGTCCGGCGCCAACGCCATCTCCGGCATCACCCTGATAGGCTCCGTCGTCGTCGCGGGCTCGGGTTCGACGGCGCTAGCGCAGGCTCTGGGCTTCGCCGCCGTCGTCATGGCGACGGCGAACGTCGTCGGCGGCTACCTCGTAAGCCATCTGATGCTCTCGCGGTTCGGGAGCAGGGAGGAGGGACGATGACCGCGGGGCTCGGAACCACGTTGCCGGACTCGGCGCTCGCGCTCACCTACCTCGTCGCAAGCGTCCTGTTCATCCAGGGGCTCCGCGACATGACGCATCCCCGGACTGCGACCCGGGGAAACGCCGTCTCGGCGCTCGGCATGCTCGTAGCCGTCGGCGTAACCGTCGTGTGGTTCGAGATACTGTCACCCGTCTTGCTCGCCGCCGGCCTCCTCGTCGGCGGAGCTATGGGCGCCTACCTCGCCGTCTCGGTCGACACCACGGAGATGCCCCAGCTCGTCGGCCTGTTCAACGGCTTCGGAGGCGGTGCCTCGGCTCTCGTCGCCGGCGCCGAGGTCACGGAGCTGTTCTCGGGCGGCGGAGCGACGGTCGGCGTGCTCGCCTCCGCCGCCGTCGCCGGCGTCGTCGGCGCCGTGACCTTCTGGGGCTCTCTCGTCGCCGCCGCCAAGCTACACGGCGTCCTCCGCACCGACCTCAGGTACACCGGCGAACACGTCGTGAAACTCGGGTTGCTCGGCGTCGCCGTCGCAGCCGGCGGCTACCTCGCTTTGAACCCGACGGCTCTCGGCGGCGAGCCACTCGCGGCGTGGGCGCCGTCGTACTGGGTGATGGTTGCGGCGGCCTCGGTCCTCGGCGTCATGCTCGTAGTCCCCATCGGCGGCGCCGACATGCCCGTCGTCATCGCGCTGTTGAACTCGTACTCGGGTCTCGCGGCCGCGACGACGGGCTTCGTTCTCGACAACACCGTCTTGATCATAGCGGGGACGCTCGTCGGCGCGAGCGGCATGATACTCACCGTGATAATGTGCGAGTCGATGAACCGGTCGCTCGCGAACGTCCTGTTCGGCGGAGTCGGAGAATCGTCCTCCGGCGACGAGCACGAGGACTTCTACGAGGGCGAGGTGAAGTCGACGTCGCCCGAGGAAGTCGAGATGTTGCTCGACACCGCGCAGCGCGTCGTCATAGTCCCGGGCTACGGCATGGCCGTCGCCGGCGCCCAGCACGCCGTCGCCGAACTCGCGGAACTCCTCGTCGAAGACGGCGTCGAAGTCGAGTTCGGCATCCACCCGGTCGCCGGCAGGATGCCGGGTCACATGAACGTCTTGCTCGCCGAAGCCGACGTCCCCTACGAGATGATGCGCGAGCTAGACGAGGTAAACCCGACGTTCAGCCAGACGGACGTCGTGATCGTGACGGGCGCGAACGACGTCGTCAACCCCAAGGCCAACGAGGAGGAGGGCACGCCTATCTCCGGCATGCCGGTGTTGAACGTCGACGAAGCCCGCTCGGTCGTCGTCAACAAACGCAGCCTCAGCCC
>JBKGYY010000117.1:0-4026 GCA_046545855.1 Halobacteriales archaeon
GTGCTCTCGGTGGCGGCGTACGCTCTCGTGATTGCGACGTTCGCGGGCGCGCTGCCGTACCCCGCTATCGAGCGCTCGACGGTCGACCTTCTGTCGCACGGCATCGCCGTCGTCAACACGCTGGCGCTCGCTTGCATCGTCCTGGGTGTCCGCGCTGTCCGCCGGCGGCGTCTCCGCCGGCACCGTGCGTTGATGCTGGCTGCCACGGGCTTGATCCTCGTCTTCCTCGTGCTCTACCTCCTGAAGATAGGTGGTGGGGGGACGAAGGAGTTCGTCGGCCCCGACGTCGTGCGTAACTACGTCTACCTGCCGATGCTAGCGGTACACTTGCTGCTGTCGATCCTCGCAGTCCCGCTCGTGGTTCACGTCGTCGTCCTGGGTGTCTCGCGTCCGCTCCGCGACGTCGGGGACACGTTGCATCCGCGTCTCGGTCGGTGGGCGGCGTTAGCGTGGGGTTTGAGCCTCTTTCTGGGTGTTCTGGCTTACGTTCTGTTGAACCACGTATACGACGCCGAGTTCGTTTCGACGTTCGTCGTGAACGTGTTGTAGTATAGACGAAGGCTTTTGACCGTCAGAGACATAACCTATCAAGGAGAACACGTAGCATGCCGGCGAAGACACGACGACGGGCGCTCGCCCTCCGACGTCTACTCGCCGTCGTCGTCAGCCTCACGCCGTTGCTCGTGACATACGCACGCGACCGCCGGCGATACATATTGTTCGGAGGGCCGCGAGAAGTCGACTCACCCACACGCAGGAAGAGAGCCCGGCGCGTACACGACGTATTCGTCGAACTCGGACCCACGTTCATAAAGCTCGGACAGGTGCTCTCCACCCGCGCGGACGCCCTTCCACCCGAGTACACCCGAGAACTCAGCAGGCTCCAGGACCAGGTGCCGCCCGCCGACTGGCGCGGTGTCGAAGAGATAATACGCGAGGACGTCGGCGACCCACGCCTGATGTACGACTCCTTCGACCGCCGTCCCGTCAACTCCGCGTCGATAGGACAGGTCTACGAGGCCGAAGCAGAAGACAGGAGGCTCGCCGTAAAGGTACGTCGACCGGGAGTCGAAGACGTGGTCGAAGCCGACCTGGCTGCGCTACAGATGCTCGAGAGAGCCGTGAGCAGATTCGTGAGCGAGGACACGCAGTTCACCATCGACAACGTCGTAGCCCAGTTCGAGGAAGTGCTGATGGAGGAGCTCGACTACCGGCTAGAGCGAGCCAACATGAAGGAGATGCACGAGGACTTCGCCGCCGACCCCGAAGTCAGGATACCGAGGGTCGACGACGACCTGAGCGGCGACCGAGTGATAACGATGGAGTACGTCGACTCCACCAAGATAACCCGGGTTCACGAGCTAGCAGACGTCGACTCCGGCGACGTCGCACGCAGGCTCCAGCGCACCTACGCCCGCATGGTGCTCGACAACGGATTGTTCCACGCCGACCCACATCCCGGCAACCTCGGTGTCGCCCCCGACGGAGCCATCGTCATATACGACTTCGGAGCAGTAGGCAGACTGCGACAGGAAACCAAGGACCTTCTCTTCGAGTTCTACGAGGGCCTCCACGACGAGGACATCAACCACCTCATCGCGGTCTTCGTCGAACTCGACATGCTGCCGACCGACGTCGACCGAGACCAGGTCGAACGCATGTTCAGGGGCATGATAGCCGACCTCAAGACCGAGGGCGTCGAGGGAGACGCCGGCAACCTCGTGACCTACGTACAGGACAACCTCCGTGGCCACCGGGTGCGCGTCCCCCGCGAGATGGTCCTGATGTTCCGGATGGTCTCGACGCTCGAAGGCGTCTGCAAACAGATGGACGAGAGCTTCAACTTCACCTACGAAGCCTACGTCTACGTCCTACGCGAACGCTCGGACGCCGTCGCCATGGCGTACGAACGCATGCCGGAGTTCATACGCGACCGGGTCGACGCCGAGACCATGGTCGCGCTCAAACGCCGGGCGGAGGAGTTCGCAGGCTACGTCGACGAACTCGCCGAAGCGTTCTCCGACGCCGGCGAAAGCAGAAGCTGACCTCACGTTTCGAAGGTGGTCACTCGCGCCACGGGACGGCGAAGCCTCCGAAGACTACGCCGGCTACCGCTAGCCCGACGACGACGGCGAGATACAAGCCGACTTCGCCGTCGACCACGCCAGTCGACACACGTACGCCGCGGCTGAACGGAGTCAACGGGTTGAACTCCGTGAGAGGCACGGCGAACTCCGGCAGCGACTCCCGCGACAAAAACGTGTCACCCAGGAACAAGAGAGGGAAGCCCACGCCGTTGCTCATGGCTATCGCGCCGTCCTCGCTCCGCGCCAGTCTTCCGAAAACGGCGCCGAGACCACAGAAAAACGTCGCGGCGCAGACGACGAACAACGCCGCCGCGGGCGACGGACGCATTTCTCCGGAGACAGCGGACAGCACGACGTATATCGCCGTCGACGCCAGCAAGACGAACGCCGCGTTCACGGCGGCATGAGCAACGAACCACTCCCACTGCGTCATAGGCGTGGCGGCCAGGCGCTCGAACCTGCGGTGGTCGCGTCCCCGGGCCACCGTGCTGCCGACTCGTGAGAGAGGAGTCAAGACGACCACGAAGCCGAGGTAACCCGGCAGGTAGTAGGCCTGCGAGCGAGCGAACAAACCCTCGTCGGCCTCGACGAAGACAGCGAAGATAGCTATGAGTATCAGGGGGAAGACGAACGTGAAGAACACAGCCGCGGGCTTCCGGGTGAAAGAACGCATCTCGGCGACGGCCTCAGTCTTCACGCGCCGCAGTCGGCTCACAGTCCCTCCCCCGTCAACGAGACGTAGACGTCGTCGAGAGACGGCCTTCTCCAGTTGACGGCTTCCACCTCGACGTCCTCCGACGCCAGACGGTCGAGCACGCTTCCCACCTCCCGGAGGCCGACGTCCGAGACCACGACTCCGTCGTCGACCGCTGTCTCGCGTTCACCTAGCACGGCTGCCGCGGCGTCTACGTCGTCCACCTGGAGTTCGAGCGAAGCCCCACGGGTGTGTCTCTCGACTAGCGCCTCCGGCGAACCCTCCTCGACCACCCTGCCGGCGTGCATCAGTCCGACGCGGTCGGCGAGTCGCTCGGCCTCCTCCATGTAATGAGTCGTAAGCAGTACCGCGGTTCCACTCCTGCTGAGAGCGAGCAACGACCTCCATACCTCGCGGCGACCGACGGGATCGATGCCAGTCGTCGGCTCGTCGAGAAACAGCACGTCGGGGTCGTTGACGACGGCGGCGGCGACCAGCAACCTCCTCTTCTGGCCGCCGGACAGGTTCCCGTACGCGGTGTCACGTCTGGCTTCGAGGCCCACCTCCGCAAGCAAGCCGTCGACGTCGCGAGAGCGCTCCCGCGGATAGAGTCCGGCGTAGTACTCTACGAGTTCGGACGCAGTCAGTCTCTCGTGGGGCGCGTAGTCCTGCGGGAGAAGCCCGACTCGCGTGCGATCGGCGTGCCGCGCCGGCCTGCCGAGCACCTCGACGACGCCTCCGTCTGGATCGAGGCTACCCGTGAGACAACGTACCAACGTCGTCTTCCCCGCGCCGTTCGGACCGAGCAAACCGTAGACCTCGCCTCTACGTACCGTGAGGTCTACGCCGTCGAGCGCTCGCTCGCCGTCGTACGAGTGTACTACGCCCTCGGCGTGGATGGCGACTTCTTCTTCCGACCACGTCCGTTCGACTGCTTCACCCATCTTACGCCACGAGGGTCTCGACTATCACGGCCACCAGCAACGTTCCGAGGTAAGCGTTAGACGCGTGGAAAGCCCGGAGCGCCGAACGCCTGCTTCTACGCCGGTGGAGGTCGACTACCGCTGCGACGAAGACACCGCCGACTATGACGGAGACGCCGGCGTACAGCCAGCCGAGGCCGGAGACAGCGGCGAGACCCGCCGCCGCCGCGAACGTCGCCCCGAGGTAGTAGACTATGTGGCGCACGGTGACGGCGTCTCCGTGTACGACGGGGAGCATCGGGAAACCCGCGCTCTCGTAGTC
>JBKGYY010000118.1:0-3908 GCA_046545855.1 Halobacteriales archaeon
GAGACGACCTCGTAGTCCGACATGACGTCTCCGTCGTCCGCGGAGTTGATATGCCTTCGGGGCGAAGCCCGTGTACGATGCAGGTAGGCCGACGTCGCTCCTCGAACGGGAGGCCGGGTTGACCGGGACTCTGAAGGCGGGCGCCGCCTCCGTCGACGTGACGCCCGACGTCGGGCGGAGCATGGAGGGCTACGTCCGACCCGACATCAAGTCCACCGGCGTGGCAAGCCGTCTCCACGCCCGCGCTCTCGCGCTCGAACGCGGCGACAGCAGGGTCTGTCTCGTCTCCGCCGACGTCTGGTCTGGAACCCGGAAGCGAGAGCTAGTCGACCGCGTCCGCGACCTCGGTCTGAACGCCGACGACCTCGTGTTCGCCGGCACGCACACGCACGCGGCTACCTACGTCGACGGATGGACGGTGCCGCGCGTCGCCGAAGCCGTGCGCCGGGCGTTCGAGTCGCTCGGGCCAGCCGAGCTAGGCTGGAGCCGGGTGGAGGTCGACGGAGTCAACCGCAACCGGTCGATAGAAGCCCATCTCGCCAACCACGGCGTCGAGGTCGAACCCGGCGAAGGCGCACCGGATATGGACCCCGAGGGCGAGGACCACCCGAGGGACCTTGACCTCAGGGCGCTACGCGTCGACGGCGTCGACGGCCCGCTGGCCGCGTGGTTCCACTACCCGGTGCACCCGACGGTCTACCCGCCGTCGAACACCTTCTACTCCTCCGACGTCGCCGGCGCCGCGCTACATCGGTTCCGCGAGCGCCTCCGGGAAGACGGCGTGACGCCGCCCGTGACGGGGTGGGCGAGCGAAGCATCCGGCGACCTCATTCCCCGTTACCCGGGCTCGACGGCGCACGCAGCTTGCGACGCCCTCGCCCGCCGCCTCGGGAGCGCTATGGAGAAAGCCTGGAGCGAAGCCGGCGAAGACACGTCGGCCGAAGTCGATGTAGGCTCTCGGTCCCTCACCGAGGAGTACCGGGGGCAGGAGGTAGAAGGAAAGAGGATGGCTAGCCGTGGTGTCTTCGGCCTCGCGTTCCTCGCCGGCGGCGAGAACGGCCCGTCGCCGTTCCGCGGCCTCGGTCTCGAGGGAAGGAGGAGGCCGCGGTTTCTCTCGCGCGGGGTCCACGGCCGCAAGATACCCGTGGCTCCGACTCCGTGGGGCAACGACGTCGAGCTACAGGTCGTTCGTGTCGGAGACGTCGTGGTCGCGTGCGTACCCGGCGAGCCCACAGTCGAGGTCGGCCGGCGTATACGACGTGATGTCGAGTCGGCGGTCGACGTGGACGACGTCTCCGTCATCGGTCTATCGAACGCCTACCGGGGTTACTTCACGACGCCGGAGGAGTACGACAGACAGCACTACGAGGGAGGTCACACGGTCTACGGACGTCACTCGGAGGCGCTCGTGCGCGACGGCCTCCGGCGTGCCGCAAGGACGCTCGAGTCGGACGAACGAAGTCGTCGGTCGACGGCGTCTCCGGATGCCGGAACCCCGCTTTCCTCGACGCCCGCTGGCGCCTCCGAAGGCGCGATACGTCGACAGCCTCCCGCCGCGTGCGAGCGACCCGGGGTCGTCGAGTTCCGGTGGAAGGGCGGACGACGAGGCAGGGACATGCCTCTCGACGACGACTTCGTCTCCCTCGAACTCGACACTGGAGACGGATGGCGGTCGGTCGCTACCGACCGCGACACCGGCTTCGTCTGGACCGTCGAAGGCGAGACGTACTTCGCCCGGTACGACCTTCCTTTCGACCACCCGACTGGAAGCCACAGGTTCGCGGTAACCGCCCGTGACTACGCGCTCCGCTCTCGGGAGTTCGAGGTCACGGCGTCGTCCGACCTCCGGGTACGCGGAGCCGTCTCGTGCGACGGCGGCGTCGAACTACGCGTGCAGTATCCGGCGCCCACCGAGGAACTCCGGCGCAGGCGGAGGCGGCCTCGTTCGGGCGAGGTCGTGTTCCAGTTCGATGGCGAACACACGGCGTCCTACGAGTCACCGGGGCGTTACGTCGCGGACGTCGACGTCGAGGAAGGCGACGTAGTCGTCGTTCCGGAAGACGGAGCTAGAGACGGACTAGGTAACAGTTCGGGCGATGCAGTCGAGGTGGCTGTCGGAGACGTCGACCCACTCGACTGGCCCAGCGACATGGAGGTCGGAGGCGGACGCCCGCCCGGGCCGTTCAACCGGGGTTCGTTTCCTCTGTCGCGGTAGCGCGGAGCCGCAGGCTCTTTAGGCCCGGGCGACCGGGATTCCGACATGAGAGACGAACAGGAGGTACGCGAGCAGTACGAGTTCCTGAAGCAGCACCTCGAGGACCCCGAGATGCGCCACGAGGGCGTCCGCGAGATGTTCACGTACTACAAACGAGCTATCGGCTGGGTTCTCGAGGAAGAATACATATAGCTACCTGGCCTACGCCGGAGCCGACGTCTCCGTGACGACCCGAACTCAGGCTAACGGCATGTTCCACGCCGTCTCGCGCTCGAGAACCTCTCTCCACTGGCTCCGGCACGTGCAGTCGAGGCCCTCGAAGACGTCGACGTCGCCCGACTCGTCGTACCTCTCTATCGCCCGGTAGACGTCGTCGTCGCATTCGCCGCAGTTGTGCGCTCCCCTGTCCCCTCCGGGCGCGACCGGGTGGCTGACGACTATGGCGTCTTCTTCCGCCGTCCGCCGGAGGAGTTCGACGACGCTCCAGAGCCACGGCGTTCGGTAGCCACCGCGGTAGTGCATGTGGTCGACCATCGTGTACCTCTGTACGTTGCAGGGGTTGACGGACACCGTGTGTGACTCCTCGCTCGCCTTCCGCGTGGACTCGACGGCGTCCTCGAGCGCCTCGCGCTCCGACAGGAACGGCGGCTTCATCAGCAGGTAGGTCTTCACGCCTGCGTCGCACCGTCTCGCCACGCTGGCGGCGCGCTCGAACTCGTCGTACTCGAAGTACTTGTTGACGCACTCCCGTCGCACGTGGTCGTCCGCCGTCTCGAGGCCCACGGCGACGTCGAGCGAGCGGACGCGGTCGACTGCGTCCGAGACGACGTCGGCTTCGACGAAGTCCGGCAGCGACTCGACGACGACCCTTCGGTCGCTGAACTCGTCGAGTATCCTCCGGCGTGCCTCCGGCGGTATCTCCCGTCGGTCGAAGAACGTGCCGCTCGTGTATATCTTGACGTTGTCGGCTTTCTCGCCCTCCCGTCTCTCGTGTTCGAGGGCTGCGTCGAGTTGTTCGAGCAACGCGCTCTCGGTGACGCTGCCTTCCGCGGCTTCTCCGACGTAGCCGCACATCGTGCATCCGCCGGCGCGTGCCCAACGGCATCCGTCGGTGTTGAAGACTATGGTGAGGCTGGAGCCTACGCCGTCCGGCGTCCTGTCTTTGTCTATCCAGACGCGTATGGGTTCGCTGGGGTCGGAGTCGCGGTCCTTCTCGCTCCTGATGTTCCGCATCGCGCGGTTGACCGCGGTCGACGTCTGCATACGCTTACGAGGACGCGGACGGCTTAATGAGTTTTGGACCTCGTCTCAGTGGCCGTCCCAGACCCACTCCTCCCGGAACATCCTCCACCAGTAGTCCTCCATCCCCATGTTGATTGGGTTGACGCGGTCCTCCATGCACGAGCGCACGAAGTCGGTGTTCACCCTGATGTACTTCCTGACGGCCCGGCGTTCGTCACCGTAGAGGTAGTAGACAGCCCGGGTCTTCCCTCGTGACTTCGACGAACCCGTGCCCGAGCGGGTGACGTCGAGCGTTCCGATCCACTGTTTGTCGCGTAGACCCGGGTTTCGTGGTAGTTCTTTGGCGGTGGACGGTCCCTGGTCTCTCAGGTGCTGGACGGCTTCGTTCTCGTACGTGCGTTCGTCGGGATATGCTCTAACTCTGCTCATGGCGGATTCCCCTCTTGCCCCC
>JBKGYY010000119.1:0-3822 GCA_046545855.1 Halobacteriales archaeon
TCCCGTACGACGGCTTCTACGGCTCGCTCGCAGTCCCCGTCCACGGTGACGTCTACCTCCAGAGTCTCCATGCCGTGGTCCTCTAGGTGTTCGATGTCCGCGGGGTCGCGCGCCGTGGCGTAGACCTCCCACCCGCGGCCGTGGAACCTCTCGGCCGTCGCCTTCCCGATTCCGCTCGAACAGCCGGTTATCAGCACGCTCCTCCCCTTCATACGCGGGGGTTTGCAGGAGGAGTTGAAATAGGCTGTGCCGTCGATTTGGGATTCTACCGTGCGCAGCGTCACGTACCCCTCGAGTCCGTCGAGCTACCGGGCACGCTGGCTGCACGTACCGCCGTGGCGGTGAACCGGTCTAACGTTCGCGTCGGACCGCAGTCCACGACCGCGGTGCTATCGAACCAAATAGATGGACGCACGTCCACCATCGGCGGCTCTAACTGAGGTTTACCCCTAGAGTTAGGTGGCTGGCGAGCGAAACCGACACGCCATGGACGACATAAGGGTTCTGCACGCAGAACGGACGCCCGACCCGCCGTACGACGCCTCCGCCGACAGAGTCACCGTGGAATCAGCTACCTCGCTCGAAGAAGCCACGGCGCTCGTCGAAAACCACGTGTACGACGTCGTCGTCACCGAGCTACATCTCGATGACGGAACCGGTTTCGACCTCGTGGAGCGCGTGAGGGAGAACCAACCGGACACGGGCTGCGTCCTCTACACCGAGGCGGACCTCGGCGGCATAGAGAGCAGAGACCGCGGCGTCGTCACCGAGTTCGTGCCGAAGGACGCACCGGGCTCCAAGCAGAGGCTCGAACGAATACTCCGGGTGACGGCCGAAGACCGGGCTCAGACGGCGTATCCCGTCGTCGAAGACGAGAGAGACAGGCTCGACCTCGTCGACTCCGTCGACGTCGACTCCGAGACGCTCGAGACAGACCTCGACCGCGTGGCGGCGCTCGCCACCGGTCACTTCGACGTGCCGATGGCCACCGTGTCCGTCGTCCGCGAACGCGAACAGGTCTTCCTGTCGACGCGAGGCATCGACCTCGACCGCGTGCCCCGGCAGGAGATACTCTGCAACTACACGTTGCTCGAAGACAGCGTGACGGTCGTCGAAGACACCGAGCTACACCCCTGGTGCGACGGCATGGAGGCGATACACGACCTCGGACTCAGGTTCTACGCCGGATGTCCCGTGAAACCCGGGGGCGACCTACCCGTCGGGACAGTCTGCCTCTACGACGAACGACCCAGGGGTTTCACCGTCGACGACGAACGCTACCTCCGTCTCCTCGCGGAGGACGCCGCATCGAAGATAGAGGCTCACGGTACGAGCGACGGAGGCAAGGGATGAGCCGTTCAGACGACTACGTCTTCGGCTTCCCGTCTCTCCTGGAGGTCTCGGGCGTTCCCGCGGGAACCAACGTCCTGGTGTCAGGGCCGCTCGAAGGAGGCGCCCTCGACGTCGCTCTCGCGTTGACCGCTCCCGGAGAGGGGTCCGACGAAGCCGCTCTGCTCGTCGCGGCCGACAGGTCGGGAGAACACCTCTTGGAACGCTACGGAGACATCGACGTAGACGTCGACCCCGCGCGTGTCGGCGCAGTCGACTGCTCGACGGAGTCGACGTCCAACAGGTTCATCGGGAGACACGGCTCGATAGACGGTCCCGGTGACCTAGGGAGCATAGCCGTCGAGATATCGAGCCTCTACGAGACGCTCGTCAAACGCGGCCCCGCGGGCGTCCGAATGGGGCTGTTCTCCGTCTCCGGGCTGCTCGAGCACGCCGAACACCGCGAGGTCACGAGGTTCGTGCACGCTTTCACCGGACGGGTTATCGCCACCGAGGACCTCGGCGTCGTCTACGTAGACACCGCTCGGTCGGAAGCCGCTGTAGTCGACGGATTCTCCCACTTCTGCGACGTCCGAGTCGACGTACGTTCCTCGGGCGAAGGCGCCGAAGTCAGGGTTACGGACACCGAAGGCCTCAGGCAAGCGTGGACGAAACTCGACCTCGGGGTCGTGAGCGGAGAGACCGCGTAAGAGAACGAGACGGCTACGCTCGCTTCTTCGTGTAAGCTAGCTTGCCGCCGGCGAGCAGGTAGTCGCGCTCCCGCCTGCTGGCGTCGAGCTCGACCTCTATCTCGTCGCCCGTCGACTCGTCTACCAGTGTCGCCCGGGTCACCTCTTCGTCGCGGTCGACGGCGTCGCGAGCGCCCGCGAGCCTCATCGAGTTGCCCTGGTCGACTGCGTCGTAGTCGTCGGCGTCGGCGAACGTCAGCGGCAGCAAGCCGAAGTTGATGAGGTTGGCCTTGTGTATCCGTGCGAACGACTTCGCGACGACTGCCTCGATACCGAGGTTCATCGGGCAGAGCGCCGCGTGCTCGCGAGACGAACCCTGTCCGTAGTTCTCGCCGCCGACGACGAAGCCTCCGCCGTGCTCGCGCGCGCGGTCGGCGAAGCCCTCGTCCACCCGCGAGAGCGTGAAGTCGCTGAGTCGCTCGATGTTCGACCGGTACATGAGGATGTCGCTCGTCGCCGGGATGATGTGGTCGGTCGTTATGTCGTCGCCGACCTTCAGGATGACTTCTCCCGCTACCTCGTTGTCTAGCTCGTCTTTCAACGGCACTCTGCCTATGTTCGGGCCCTTGTGAAGCTCGACGTCGTCGGGCGCTTCGTTCGGGTCGAGGAGGTCGGGGTCGCGGCCCCCGAGTCCGTCGGGCAGGACGACCCCGGGTGGCTCGACGTCGAACTCGCCGGCGTAGTCCCTCGGGTCGGTTATCTCTCCCGTCACCGTGGCGACGGCGGCTACCTCGGGGCTGCAGAGGTAGACGTCGTCGTCCTCGATGCCGCTCCGGCCCTCGAAGTTACGGTTGAACGTCCTGAGCGACGCCGAGTCGCTCGCGGGCACGTGGCCTATGCCGATGCAGGCGCCGCACGTCGACTCGCTCCAGTTGACGCCTGCCGACATCAGGTCGGCGACGACGCCCTCGCGCGCGAGGATCTCTGCCGCTTGCTTCGACGCCGGCGCGACGATGGCGTGGACGTCCTCGTCTACCTCGCGGTCCCCGACGACGTCGGCGTACGCCCGCACGTCCTCGTAGGCTCCGTTGGTGCACGAGCCCACGATCACCTGCTCCACCTCGATGCCCTCGGCTTCTGCCACGGGGACGACTTTGTCGGGCATGCTGGGTTCGGCTACCAGCGGCTCCAGGTCGTCGAGGTCGACGACCAACGAGTCGTCGTACTCGGCGTCTTCGTCGGGCTGTAGCTCGACGTAGTCGTCCTCTCTTCCAAGCCTCCGGAGGTAGTCGCGGGTGACGTCGTCGCTCGGGAAGACGCTCGACGTCGCGCCTAGCTCGGTGCCCATGTTCGTGATCGTGCATCTCTCGGGCACCGACAGCGACTCCGCTCCCGGCCCCGTGTACTCGAACACCTTTCCGACTCCGCCTTTGACCGTGAGACGCCGGAGCATCTCGAGTATGACGTCCTTCGCCGTCGCCCAGCCCGATAGCTCGCCCTCCAGCCGGACCTCGACTACCTCGGGCATCTCGACGTAGTAGGGCGAACCCCCCATCGCCGTCGCTATGTCGAGGCCGCCGGCGCCTATCGACAGCATGCCGAGGCCGCCCTGCGTCGGCGTGTGGCTGTCGGCGCCGAGCAACACCTTGCCGGGCGCCGCGAAGTTCTCCTTGTGGACCTGGTGGCATATGCCGTTTCCCGGCCGGCTGAACCACGCGCCGTACTTCTGCGAGGCGCTCTTCAGGAACCTGTGGTCGTCGGTGTTCTTGAAGTCGAACTGGTAGGTCTGGTGGTCGCAGTACTG
>JBKGYY010000120.1:0-3819 GCA_046545855.1 Halobacteriales archaeon
GGTACGGAGACCGACCGACAGACATGAAAACCAAGGTATGCGTCGTTGGATGCGGCAACCTAGGTGGCGCGGTGATCCGCGGGCTCGCCGGGACCTCGGAGTACGACGTCTTCGGATGTGACAAGGACGAAGACCGGCTCCAAGAGGTCGCGGAGCACTGCACGGAGACGACGACCGACGCGGCCTCTATAGTCGACGAAGTCGACGTCGTCGCGCTCGCCGTCAAGCCCGACGTCGTCGGAGCGGTGCTCGACGGCCTGTCGCTCGACGACCAGGTCGTAGTGTCGTTCGCCGCCGCCGTCCCGCTCGGGTTCCTCGGGCGGCACACCGACGCCCGCGTCGTTAGGGTGATGCCCAACCTCGCGGCCGAGTACCGAGAGATGGCGGCCGCCGTCAGCCCGCCGGGCGAGGTGCCCGACGTCGCCGCCAGGATGCTCGACGCCCTCGGCACGTACGTCGAGATAGACGAGAGCGAGATGGACGTCGCTACCGCGGTAAACGGAAGCGGTCCGGCGTTCGTCTTCTACCTCATCGACGCGATGACGTCAGCGGGGGTCGAAGGCGGATTGACGGAGAGCGAAGCCGAACGGCTCGTCGTCCAGACGTTCCGCGGCGCCGCCGAGATAGTCGAGGGGGACGAGCGCTCGATAGACGAGCTCATCGACGCCGTCTGTTCGCCCGGCGGCACGACGATAGAGGGCATGGAGGTGCTGCGTGGCTCTACCGTAGCCGAGGACGTCGGCGACGCCGTAGCGGCGGCCGAACGTCGCTCGGAGGAGATATCCCGGGAGGTCGCACGCCAGCTAGACGAGGGAGAAGGATGACGGATTCAGCGGACGAAGCCCGAGGCGACGTGACGCCGGAGGAGACCGAGTGGCTGTCGCGCGAGCGAGCCGGGGACGCGAGACGCGTGGTCGTGAAGGCGGGCACTAACTCGCTCACCGACGACGACAGCAGGCTAGACCGCGTGAAGCTCGACAAGCTAGTCGACGACGTCATGGACCTCGTGGAAGACGGCCGCGAGGTCGTTCTCGTCTCCTCGGGCGCGATAGGCGCGGGAAAGGGAAGCCTGCCGATAGACGGCGACTCCGTCGAGGACCTGCAGGCGGCGTCGACCGTCGGCCAGAGCCACCTGATGCGTCACTACAGCGAGAGCTTCGAGCGGTACGGCCGCGAGGTGGCTCAGATCCTCCTGACTCACGAGGACATCGAGGACGACAGGCGGTTCGGTAACTTCCGTAACACACTGGAGACGCTGTTCGAATGGGGCGTCGTACCCGTCATCAACGAGAACGACGCCGTCGCCATCGAGGAGATAAAGGTCGGTGACAACGACATCATCAGTTCGTCGGTCGCCGTCGGCGTCGACGCCGACCTCCTGGTGACGCTGACGGACGTCGGCGGCGTCTACACCGCTAACCCCAAGGAAGACGACGACACCGAACTGATAGACGAGGTCCGCGGCGACTTCGACGAAGTCTGGCGGTACGTCGACGGCTCCGGCGAAGCCGAGTTCGGCGGCATCACGACGAAGGTAGAGGGCGCGGAACGAGCGAACGACGCGGGAATACCAGCGGTCATCGCTGGCTCCAGCGAGCCAGACGTCCTCCGGCGCGTCACAGAGGGAGAAGCCGTAGGCACTTTCTTCTCGCCCTCCGTAGACAGGTACGAGAGGAGACACGATGACGGCTGAAAGGGAGGCTCGGACGACGGCGGAACGCAAGGCACGCGCGGCACGCGACGCGTCGCTCGACATGGCGCGTCTCGACGCCGAAGTACGCGATGGAGCGCTCGAGGACGTCGCGAGCGAGATAGAGCGACGTGCGGACGAGATACTCGAAGCCAACCGCCGGGACGTCGACGAGGCCGAGGAACTGCTCGAGAGCGGCGAGTACACGCAGGCGCTCGTCGACCGACTGAAGCTAACGGAGTCGAAGGTCGAAGGCATCGCGGAGATGGTCCGCGGCGTGGCGTCGCAACCCGACCCCGTGGGTGCGACGGAGTGGGCGCGCGAGCTGGACGACGGTCTGACGCTCTACCGTGTCTCGGTGCCGCTCGGCGTCGTGGGCTCGGTGTTCGAGTCCCGGCCCGACGCGCTGCCGCAGATAGCGTCGCTCGCGTTGAAGTCCGGCAACGCCGTCGTCCTCAAGGGCGGCAGCGAGGCCTCGGCCTCCAACCGCGCGCTCCACGACGCCGTCGTCGAAGCGACGGACGGCGTCCCGGAGGGCTGGATACAGCTGGTCGAGGAACGCGAGGAAGTCGACCGGTTGCTCGAGCTACACGGCCTCGTCGACCTGCTGATGCCCCGGGGGTCGTCGGAGTTCGTCCGGTACGTCCAGGACAACACCCACATCCCGGTGCTCGGCCACACCGAGGGCGTCTGCCACGTCTACGTCGACCGTGACGCCGACCTCGCGGAGGCCGTCGACGTCTGTCTCGACGCCAAGCTGGACTACCCGGCGGCGTGCAACGCCGTCGAGACCGTGCTCGTCCACGACGACGTAGCCGCGGAGTTCCTACCCGACGTCGTCGAACGGCTCGAGGACGAGGACGTCGAGGTGCGAGGCGACGAGGCGACCCGGGACCACGTCGACGTCGCCGAGGCGGCTAACGAAGACTGGCGTAGGGAGTACGGCGACCTAGTGGTCTCCGTCGCCGTCGTCGGTTCTCTCGACGAAGCCGTCGACCACGTCAACACGTACGGCAGCAAGCACACCGACGCCGTGCTCACGGAGGACGGCGACCGAGCCCGGTGGTTCATGGAGGCCGTCGACTCCGCGAGCGTCTTCCACAACGCATCGACGCGTTTCGCGGACGGCTACCGCTACGGTCTCGGCGCCGAAGTCGGGATAAGCACGGGGAAGACGCACGCGCGCGGCCCCGTGGGCGTCGAAGGCCTGACGACCTACAAGTACTACCTCGAGGGCGACGGTCACGTCACCGGCGAATACCGGTCGGGCGAGAGCGAGTTCACGCATCGAGACGTCGACCTCACCTGGTGAGAGTAGCCGCCGGTAACTTCGGGCAGCGAGCCGTGAAAGACTAAGGACGTCGAGCACGAAAGCGGTCCATGGACGAAGAAGGGATACAGCCTCTCTTGGTCTACAGGCTCCAGGCGTGTCCGTTCTGCGAGCGAGTCGTGCGTCTGCTCCGTGAGCTAGACGTCGAGTACGAGTCGTACTTCGTCGAACCCCTGCACTCGCGCCGCGACAGAGTGAAGCGCGAGGCAGGCGTCCGTAGCGTCCCCGTCGTGGTCGACCCCAACACGGGTGCGACGGTCGCCGAGAGCGCTAACGTGGTGTCCTACGTCCGGGCTACCTACGGGGGGTCGTGATGGACCTCGGGTTCGACGTCACCGGGCTTCCGCCGGCGGACGCGCCGTCCGAGGGGGACTCGCTGCCGGGGTTCACGCGGCCTCTCTCGACGGAGGAGGGCTGGAGCGACGTTCCGTTGACGGAGGCGCTCGAAGACGGCGGCTTGCTCGTATTCCACCCGATGACGCGGAGCTTTCCGGCGACCTACGTCTGGAACGAGGTCTTGGAGCGCGGCTGGCTCGACGATGTCGACGTCGTCGGGATGTCGATTTCGACGCCCTACGTCCAGACGGAGTTCGTCCGCGAGCGCGGCGGCGGCTTCGGTCTCTACTCCGACCCCGCGTGCGACGTCGGCATCGAGTACGGTCTCGACCACGCGCTCGACGGCATGGAGGGCGTCGTCGAACACCGGCCGGCGGTATACGTCGTCGACGACGGTCTCACGGTGACGTACTCGTGGACGGCGGCCGAGTGGCCGGAGCTTCCGCCGTACGACGAGGTGGAG
>JBKGYY010000121.1:0-3803 GCA_046545855.1 Halobacteriales archaeon
GGCGACGCAGGCCTGAGTGCCACGGACCTCGGGCACTCGGTGTCGCGTCTCTACGTCGACCCGATGTCGGCGGCGCGCGTTGTCGACAAGCTAGAGGCGGTCGAGGGCTGGGAGTCGCCGACCGCGCTGACGTTGCTCGAAACCGTCTGTCACACCCCGGACATGTACAGGTTCTACCTCGGGAGGAACGACGACACCCTGGGTTTCGCGCTCCAGCACGAGTCCGAGTTCGTCGACCCGCCCTCGGAGTTCGAAAAAGGCTTCGAGGACTGGCTCGCGTCCGTCAAGACCGCGCGCGTGCTCTACGACTGGATAGACGAGAGAGACGTCGAAGAGATAGCCGACCGACACGACGTCGGACCCGGCGACGTCCACGGCCGAGTCGAACGCGCCGAGTGGCTGCTGTACGCCGCCGAGGAACTCGCCGCACAGGTGGACTCGTCTCACTCCCGAATAGTGCACGAGACGAGGCTGCGTGTGACCCACGGCGTCAGGGACGACGTCCTCGACCTAGTCTCCGTGCGAGGCATCGGACGAGTGCGCGCTAGACGTCTGTTCGACGTCGGCGTCGAGACCGTAGGAGACCTCCGGGAGGCGGATGTCGACGTCCTCGCGCGGACGCTCGGCCCGAAGACAGCCGTCAACGTGCTCGACGAAGTCGGACGCGAAGTCGAACAACCCGAAGTCGACGTCGAAGTCGACCTGGAGGCCGACGAGACACGTCAGGCGAGCATGGGTGACTTCTGATGGCCCCTGAGCCCGACGTAGACGTCGACGTCTTATACCGGGACGTAGACGTAGAAGACGTCGACTTCTACCTCGACTGGCTCTCGGGGTTGGACGCCGACGTCGTCCAGGCTTTCGACGCCCGGTACGTCGCCGGCGAACCCCATCTCGCGAGCGCGTTCTACAAAGCCCGGCGCGCGTTCGAGAGAGACGAGAACGTCGGCGACGACCTGGCGATAGAGACGTTGCTCTACGCCGCCGGCACACGCCAGATAGACGTCGCGTTCGAGATAGGTCTGTCGAGCGACACCGACACAGCGGTCTTCCTCGTCCATCCGCCGTCGGACGACGTCGGCGACGAGATACGGCGGAAGACCGAGCCGCCGTCGACACGGGAGTTCGACCGAGAGACCGCGTACGAGTTCTACGGCGTCACGCCCGAGGAACTAGACGCCGTGGGCGAACACAAGGCCGAGATGCTAGTCCTCGAGAGAGTCGCGTTGCTCGACGTCGAGAAGTGACTCGCCGGCACGCGTCGACACCGCCGGACGTCCGCGGTTCCGATGGCCTTAACTACGTCGTGACGAGTGTTCCGACGTGCAAGGGAGGAGAGATACATCCGGGTGGACGCGCTCTACGACTGGCTGCCGGGGCTGAAGTCGGTGTCTCTCGACGTCCGCGGTAGACCGCCGGCAGATTACGTCGTGGACGTCGAGGGCGAGCTCGAGGTCGGCGGGCCGTTGGGTTTCGAGTCCCACGGCGTGTTACACGAGGACGGCGAGGGAGTCGAAACCGAGGGCGAGCTAGCGTTGAAGTCCGGCTCCAGGAGACGTCGCGAGGGAGTCCACGAGATGGAGATCCGGCGGAAGGACGGACACCACGTGTTAGACGGAGTTCACCTCGTGTCGTCCGACGGCATCTGGGCTTCCGTCGACCTCGAGAGAGCGGTGGAGAACGCCGTCGAGGTGTCTTTCGCACCCTTCGCCACGGACGTCGACGTCGAGTACGGCGGCGCTACCGAGGACGACCGCGGCCTCGAGGTGCGGTACACGGCTTCTCTCGAGGGATTCGACCGCGGGACGTCGGACTGGCTACACAGCTACCTCACGGGCGTCGGATCCGACGTCTCGTTCGACGTGAACCGGATTTCGTTCGTCGCTTCGGGACACGGCGACGAGTCCGTCTACATGTGGAGCGCGGAGGTCGGAGACCACCTGGGCTACGTGGGTTCTACGTTAGACGCGCTCGGGTACCCGCACGCCGACGAAGTCGTCGAAGCCAGGCGGGAGCGGGACTACGACGTCGAAGCCGAGTGGGCCGTCGACGTCGGACCAGAGACGGAGGTAAAAGCTTCGTTCGAGGGCGTGACGTCCGACTACGTGGATTTCCTCTCGGGTCACGACGTCGACGTACCCGCCGGCGAGTTCGAGCTCTCGTACGACCGCGAGGACGGTCTCTCGAACCTGTCTTTCGAGAGAGGTGGCAGGACGACGAAGGGATTCGTCTCAGTGGCACCGGCTCCGGTCGCCGTCGCCCTGTCTTACCTCCGCTGAAGCATAGACGCGGCCTCGAGCGCCACCCCTATCTCTCGTTCAACTCCCTCGCGAGCCTCCTCACCTAGCTCCTCGTCCTCCGTCTCCCCCTTCTGTTCGCCGTAGACGAGGTTGCCGTCGACGGCGAGTATGGCTCCGGCTTCGGCGTCGTATCTACGCGCGAGCGTGAATATAGCGGAGGCCTCCATCTCGACGGCTAGCATCCCGGCCTCCATCCAGTCGGAGGCGGGCTCCTCCTCGGCGTAGAAGGCGTCGTCGGTGACGACGGGTCCGACGTGAGCTTCTTCGTCCCTGCGTTCGACGGCCTGGAGGACTGCTGACACGACTTCGTGGGAAGCCGCCGCCGGGTACTCGACCGACTCGTACCGTTTCGTCGTTCCCTCGAACTTCGCGGCAGCCGTAGCCACGACCACGTCTCCCCGACGGACGTCCTCCTGCAGCCCCCCGGTGGTGCCGACACGGAGGAACGTAGACGCGCCGACGGCGAGTAACTCCTCGACTGCGACGGCGGCGCCCGGGCAGCCGACGCCCGTCGAACACACGGTGAGTTCGGCGTCGCCGTACCGGCCGTTGACGACGCGGTACTCGCGGTTGTCCGACAGCCTCACGGCGCTCTCGAGGTGTTCGGCGATAGCGTCGACCCTGCCGGGGTCGCCGGGCAGGAGCACGACGTCGTTGACGTCTCCTTCTTCGACCAGAAGGTGGGGTTGTTTCGCCATGTCCGGGCTTGCAGCCCGGGGAACATAACACCGTGTGGAACGCCGTCAGACGTCGCTGCCGGTGGCTTGAAGAAGCGGGCGTCGGTAGACGGCGTATGGAGCGTGACGAGTTTGCGGGGGCGATAGACCACACGTTGCTGTCGAAGGACGCGAGACGCAGCGACTTCGAGGCCGCCGTCGACGTCGCCCGTGAACTCGGTCTCAACGTCTGTCTTCCGCCGTCCAGATTGGACCTCGCCGCCGACCTCGACGGCGAGGTTATGACCGTGGTGGGCTTCCCGATGGGTTACAGCGAGACCGAGGTCAAGGTCAGGGAAGCCGAGATAGCGGTCGAACGCGGCGCCGACTCCGTGGACGTCGCCTGCGACGTCACGAGGATGAAGTCGGGTGAGTTCGAGGCTTTTCACGACGACCTGGCGGCCGTCGTAGAAGTCGCTCCGTCGACGAAAGCGATACTCGAGGTCGGTCTGCTGACCGACGTCGAGGTCCGACGAGCCGCAGAGCTAGCGGTCGACGCCGGCGTCGACTACCTCAAGACCTCGACGGGTTACTTCGGAAACGTCTCGTTAGACGATGTCGCTCTCCTCGCCGGCCTCGAACTCGACGTCGAGGTCAAGGCGAGCGGAGGCGTCCGGTCGGCGGAGCGAGCCCTCAGGTTGCTCGAGGCCGGTGCGTCGCGCGTCGGGTCGAGCGCTGGAGCCGAGATAGCCCGGGAGTTCGAGCGCGGCCTCCACGGAGCATCGAAACCAGGTTGAACCCCCCGTGCGTACGTCCCGTATGTTCGGTACCTCGGGCGTGAGAGGCG
>JBKGYY010000122.1:0-3721 GCA_046545855.1 Halobacteriales archaeon
ACGACCTCGAACAGGTCGCCGACTACGCCGTAGTCCGCTATGTCGAAAATCGGAGCGCTGGGGTCGGTGTTCACCGCGATTATCGTGTCCGCGCCCTTCATCCCGGCGACGTGCTGGACTGCGCCGCTGATACCGATAGCTAGGTAGACGTCGGGCGTCACGACCTTGCCGCTCTGGCCGACCTGCCGGTTCTTCGGCAGCCACTCGTTGTCGACGAGCGGACGCGAAGCACCGAGGTCGGCTCCTAGGACGTCCGCGAGGTCCTCGACGAGATCGAGGTTGTCCTCCTCCTCGATTCCGCGTCCGATGGAGACGATGAACTCGCTCTCGCTGAGGTCGACGTCTCCCGTCGCAGCCTCCTCGAAGCCCGTCACCGTGGAGCCGACCGCGGACTCGTCGACATCGGCGTCGAAAGCCTCTACCGAGGCGCCTCCGTCTCCCGACGCAGGCTCCCACTCGGTCGGCCGGACGGTGACCGCGAACTCCTCGGAGTCGACGTCCAACGACGTCTCGACCTTGCCGCCGTACATCTCGCGTTTCGCCGTCAAGCTACCGTCGAGATCGAGGTCGACGACGTCGGTTACGAGCGGAACGCCGAGAGACGACGCCACCGCGGGAGCGTAGTCGAGGCCGTTCACGGTGTTCGGAAGCACGAGAGCGCTCGCTCCGACGTCGGCGTAGAGCTGCTCGACCGCCTGGGTGTAGACGTCGTGGTTGAACTCGTCGCCGTGGTCGACGGTGTGGACGACGTCGACTCCCTCGACGTTCAGTTCGTCGGCGTAGGCGTCGACGTCACCCGATATCACGGCGACGTGCAGGTCGCCTCCGAGCGAGTCGGCTAGCTCGCGGCCCGCGGTAACGACCTCCAGGCTGACGTCGCGTAGCTCGCCCTGCCGGTGTTCGGCGACGGCGAGGACGGTCACTCCACCACCCCCTCGTCCTTGAGGACGTCAGCGAGCGCCGCCGCCTGGTCGGCCGCACCGCCCTCGATGTACTCGGTGTCGGACTCGGCCTCGGGCTCGTACATGTCGTTGAGCGATATCGGCGTCTCAGCCACCGAGGAGTCGAGACCGAGGTCGTCGAGCGACTTCTCGGCTATCTCCTTCGACTGCGCCTGCCTTATCCCGCGGAGCGACGCGTAACGAGGTTCGTTGATACCCGTCTGTATAGTGAACACCGCAGGAGTCTGTATCTCGGTGACCTCCTCGACTCCGCCTTCGAGCTCGCGGTGGACGTACGCGACGTCGTCGCCCGAGTCGTAGTCGAAGGCGTTGACGACGGCCGCCCACTGGAAACCGAGGCGTTCGGCGAGCGCGACTCCCGTCGCGCCTAACGAGTCGTCGTCGGCCTGCACTCCCGTGAACACCAGGTCGGGGTCCTCCTCCTCGACGACCGAAGCGAGCACCTCGGCCTTGGCGTCGGCGTCGAGCAGCTCGCCGCCCTCGAGAGCGTCGTCCCAGACGCGGACGGCGCGGTCGACGCCCTTCGCGAGCGCCATCCGTATCGTCTCCTCGCTGCGCTCCGGGCCGACGGTCACGCCGACGACCTCCTCCACCTCGTCGAGCTCTTCCTCTAGCTGGACGGCCTCTTCTACCGCGTAGTCGTCCCACTCGTTGAGGTCGTACTCGAGGAACTTCTCCGAAATCGAGTTGCCGGCTAGCTCGAAGTCGTCCTCGGGTACGGCGACCTCCTTCACCGTTACGAGTATCTTCATACGGATGAGACGTGGCCGGTTGGTACGTAAATACTTTCGAAAACCCCTGGCGTACGACGACGAGTTTAACGCGGCTCTCAGCAAGCTTTATGCGACAGTCCCCCAAGCCAATACCAATGACGTACGCCGCGGTACCGCTGAACACCGACTCCGACTTCATGACCCAGGAGTACTGCGCAGAGAACGTATGCAGGGAGAACTTCTGGCTGATAGGCGACCTCGGGTACTACGTCTTCTACACGCTGGCGTTGATAGCCGTGGCCGTCTTCCTCTACGGCGTATACCGCCGGTTCTCCCGGTACGCAGAAGCAAACGAAGACCCAGTGCCGCGTCTCGACGACCTGCCGAACCGCATCGCATCCGCCGTCCGCATCGTCGGCTCGAACACCAAGCAGGTCTACCAGGACTCGTACGCCGGCGTCATGCACGCCTTCATAATGTGGGGTTTCCTCGGTCTCCTGATAGCGACGTCGATACTCGCGTTCGACGAACAGGTCTACCGAAAGCTGCTCGGAGAGTCGTTCTGGCAGGGCGACTTCTGGCTGTCGTACCAGTTCGCCGCCGACGCCGTCGGCCTCCTGTTCGTAGTCGGAGTCGGCATGGCGCTCTACCGCCGTTACGTCGCACGCGACGAACGACTCTGGCACAAGCACACGCGCGGCGAGTTCGACGGCCCCAGGGACGTCCTCCGGGCGCTCGAGGACGACGTCTTCATCTGGACGTTGTTCCTGCTCGGCGCCGGAGGCTTCCTACTGACGGCGCTGCGCATCGTCGGTACGCAGGACGTCGCCGGAGCAGAGGACGAGTTCCTGGACTTCGCGAACGTCAGCTTCGTGAGCTACGGCATAGCGACGGTCTTAGACGCCGCGGGCATGACGCCGGAGACCGCCCGGACGCTCTATCCCGTGGGCTGGTGGACTCACGCGTTGCTCGCGCTCGGCTTCGTCGCCTGGATACCGTACGCGAAGCCGTTCCACATGATATCGTCTTTCGCGAACGTCGTGACGCGCGACCCCGACGCCCGTCGGCGGCTACAGCCCGTCGACCCCGACCTCGCGCCCGACGAGATAGGCTTCGTCGACGTCGAGGACTTCACGTGGAAGCAGATGCTCGACCACGACGCCTGCACGAAGTGCGGTCGATGCACGGCGGTCTGCCCGGCGAACGCGAGCGGCCGCGACCTGTCGCCCCGCGACGTCATACTCGACCTCAAGAAGTACCGCGAGGAACTCGAAGCCAACGGCGAGGACTCGATGCCCGTGATAAGCAGGAGCGAGGACAGCGCCATCGACCCCGTCGCGATGGACTCGTGTCTCGCTTGCGTCGCCTGCATGGACGCCTGCCCCGTCGAGATAGAGCACATCCCGCAGTTCACCGAGATGAACAGGCGGCTGACGGAGACCGGCGAGATGAACGAGTCGCTCCAGGAAGCGATGATGAACATCTTCCAGAACGGCAACTCGTTCGGCGACCCCGAGCGCAAGCGGCCGGAGTGGACGGAGGAACTCGACTTCGAGGTGCCGGACGCACGCGAGGAGGACGTCGAGGTCCTCTGGTACGTCGGCGACTACCCGTCGTACGACGAACGCAACCAGCGCGTCGCCCGGTGTCTCGCGACGATATTCGAGGAGTCCGGCGTCGACTACGGCATACTCTACGACGACGAGACCAACGACGGGAACGACGTCCGGCGGGTCGGCGAAGAAGGCCTGTACGAGATGCTCGCGGAGGACAACATCGCGGCGTTCGAGGACGCGTCGTTCGACCGCCTAGTCTGCACCGACCCTCACTCGTACAACACGTTCAAGAACGAGTACGACCAGTTCGGCTGGGATGGAGAAGTTTTACACTACACCGAGTTCGTCGAGGAACTGGTCGAAGCCGGAGACGTCGAGATAGACGGCGGCCTCGACTACACGGTCACGTACCACGACCCGTGTCACCTCGGCCGTTACAACGGCGAGTACGAGGCGCCGCGCGCCCTCGTCGAAGCCACGGGCTGCGACC
>JBKGYY010000123.1:0-3622 GCA_046545855.1 Halobacteriales archaeon
GACCGCGACGTCGACCGACTGCTCGTCGAAGGCGGCGGCGAGACCATCTGGTCGTTCTTCGACGCCGGCGCCGTCGACCGCCTCGTGGTCTACGTCGCCTCCGCCGTGCTCGGAGGCCGCGAAGCTCCCTCGCTCGTGGACGGCGAAGGCTACGTCGAGCCCCGCGACGTCGATCTAGAGGCCGTCGAACGCCTCGACGACGGCGTCCTCCTGAGCTACGACGTAAGGTAACGCGCTCGGTCCGGGTCAAAGGTAGAACGCTATCAGGGGCAGCAGCAGACATCCCATGCAGTTCACGCGACGCACGCCGGTGTAGTTCGGAACGAGGCCGACCAAAGTCGCGGCGGCGAGAACACCGACTCCGACGGCACCCGTCAACGCGTACGTCAACGCCACTAAGAAGCACGCGACGCCGATCGACAGCCACCGGTAGTCGACGCGGCGAGCGAACTCGAACACCGGGCCCGCGAGCCAGAGCGTAACCAGGTGGGCTGCGACGGCGGCGACGGCGAGCGCTCCGACCAGCAGAGCCAGCACGTCGGAAGACAGAGCGACGTCGAGTTCGTCGAACGCCACCATCACGCCCGAGCGCGGTCTCCCTATGTAGTAGAGCGCGAGAGCCGCGTAGACGGCGTTCGCCGTGTCGACGGCGCTGACGCCGACGACGAACGACCTCATCGAGTCCGCTTCGGACTCCGAGCGCGGTAACGCGGACTGCACCGCGGACGTCGCAACCGCGGGAGACATGCCCGGCAGCCAGCCGACGAGGCTGCCGGCGAAGCCGCCGCCCGCCGCGCTGAACAGTACGTCACGCCTGCGAAGCCGGATGACGTCGTCATCCTGCCGGGGCAGTCCAGCGTCCTCGGCGGCGCTCGCCGCGAGCAAGGGCATGGCGAACAGTCCGACGAACAAAGGCATCAACAGGCCGTCTTCCGAGCCCGAACCGCGGAGCACGTACGCACCTATGACGCCGCTAGCCACGAGGACGTAGAGCGCGACGGCGCGCACGCGGAGCGCCCGCCAGCCGTCGAGCGACCGGCCTGGGACTCCGACCTCGGTGCCGCGCTCCGTCGCAAGGAGGTAGACGACGACGGCGACGAGCACCCAGGCCATCCCGCCGGCTACCGATGGATACAGCCGCGACATAACCGCGCTGAGAGGCAGCGCGCCCGCGAGCGCGAACCCCAGGCCGAGGCTGCTGCCGACGACGCTCAACGCCACGGCCTCGCGTCCCCGGCCGTTCAACACCAGCCGGTGGCCCGGGAGAGCGGCGAGAGCCATCGAGTCGTCGGGCACTCCGAGCGCGAAGGACGGAAGAGCGTCTACGTAGGTGTGCGTGACGGCGGACGACACGAAGACGACGCCGAGGACGACGGGTTCGACGACACCCGCGAACGCCGGCGCGGCGGCCGCGAGCGCGAGAGCGAAGTTGTTGACGTGGACCCCCGGCACGAGACCGCTGAAAGTGCCTAGCGCCACGCCTAGGGCTACGGCGGCGGAGACCTCTATCACGAAGGCTGCGACGACGTCCTCTGGCTAAAACCTATGGATGTTCTGCGACGGACATACCGCGTCCGTCCAACCTAGCGCTCTTCGCTGTCGAGAACGCGGATGTGGTCTCCGCGAACGGTGACGGGGATAGGCACCGTGCTCTCGTGTAGCTCCACGGTGACCTCGTCGCTCGACTCGTCGATGCGCTTGATACGGGCTTTCTCGCCGCGGAACGGCCCGCTGATTATCTCGACTACGTCGCCCTCGTTGACTCCGCTGACCGAGGGCTTCGGCGTCAGAAAGTGCTCGACCTCCTGCATCGACGTCTCTCCTTCGACCATCGAGTGAGCGTGCGGGATGCGGTCGATAGCCATCTCGACGTCGCTGGGGTCGCGTGCCTCCACGAGGACGTAGGCCGTGACGTCGCTGGGGACGAGCGCGGCCTGTATGCCCGGGTTGTCCCTGTCCGCGAGCATGTCGGCCACGGTCTTCTCCTGGCTCGCCGTCGTCTTCACCGCGTATATACCCATCTGCTACCTCAGGGGGGAAGCGGTCTCATCACCACGAACATCAGGAATCCCATGGCACCGACGAAGGCGACTCCCGCGCCGGCTATCATCGCCACCATCTTGAACTCGTCCATCGAGGGCGTCTTAGCTAGCTTCAACACCCTGATGTACTCGTTCACGTTTAGGCTGAAGTACTTACCCATGGAGAGGTATAGACGGCCCCCGTGACTTGAGTGCTTCCATCGAAGCAGTCGACATACGGCTTTACCGAGAGCGCGTGTCTACTCTACGTAGTCGATGCCTTCCTCGGATGCGTCCTGCGACTCCGTGTCACCGGCGGGGACGTCCTGCCGGCCGTATATCTGCGGGCTGTCGACGCCGGTGACGACTATCATCGTCCGCATCTCGCCCTCGAGCGACTCGTCGACCGACGTACCCCAGATGATACGTGCGTCGCTGTCTATGCGGTCGTATATCGACTCGACGACGCCCTCGGCCTCCTCTATCGTCATGTCGCTGCCGCCGGTGACGTTGACGAGCGCGGACGACGCGCCCTCGATGTTGACGTCGAGCAACGGCGACCGCAGAGCCTTAGTGACGCTCTCCTCGGCCTTGTTCTCGGTGTCGCTCTCCCCGAGGCCTATCATGGCTACGCCGCCGCGCTCCATAACCGTGCGGACGTCGGCGAAGTCGAGGTTGACGAGACCGGGCTTCGTGATCAGCTCCGTTATGCCCTTCACGCTGCGCATCAGCACCTCGTCTGCGACTCGGAAAGCCTTGTTGACAGGGAGGCTTCCGACCGACTCGAGCAACCGGTCGTTGGGCACGACTATCACGGTGTCGGCTACCTCGCGAAGCCGGTCGAGTCCGGCTTCGGCGTTCGTCCTCCTGACCTCGCCTTCCGCGGTGAACGGGGTGGTGACTATAGCGATGGTGAGCGCTCCTTCGTCCTGCGCCGCCTGGGCGACGACGGGCGCGCTTCCCGTGCCGGTGCCGCCGCCGAGCCCCGTCGTCACGAAGACCATGTCGCTGCCTTCGATGTGGCTCTCTATCTCGTCCTGGCTCTCGAGCGCCGCCTCCTCGCCGACCTGCGGCACTGAGCCGGCTCCGCGGCCCGAGGTCTTCTCCCTGCCTATCAGCAGCTTGTCGTCGGCTTGTATGTCGACGAGGTGCTGTACGTCGGTGTTGGTGGCGACGAGGTCGGCTCCCTCGATACCCTCCTGCTGCATCCGGTTTATAGTGTTGCAACCGCCTCCGCCGCACCCGACGACAGTGATGCTGGTCTCGAGGTCCTCTAGTATCGCCTGGAGGTCCTCGTCGGACTGTCCGGCGTCGGCCTGGGGTTCGACCGCGCCGCCCGACGCCCCGGTGTCGGCTTCGGTGTCCGTCGAGTCCACGGTGTTCTCGGACACCTGGGTAGTCTGGGATGTCTGGGCTTCCGCCTCGGCTTCGACTCCGGCTTCGGCCGAGTAGGCGTCCTCCTGCTTCTCTCTCTCGGCCTCCTTGAGCGCGTCTTGTACTATCTTGTCCATGGGTCGGTCCTCTCGGTGCCAAGAGATTCAAGAGGACGACATATAACGTTACGTCAGACATCCGTGTGACGTACCGGGGTTTCGCGCCTA
>JBKGYY010000124.1:0-3605 GCA_046545855.1 Halobacteriales archaeon
GGGCGGCGAACTCGTCGAGCACGGTGACACCAAGCGCATCTTCGAGGACCCCGAGAGCCAGCGAGTCGAGGACTACATAACAGGGAAGTTCGGGTGAACCATGCCACGCGAGGACTACCAGAGACGGCTTGCACAGCTTCAGAGGGACGTCGTCGAGATGAGCGACCTCGTTATAGAGCGCCTGACCATGGGTCTGCAGGCTCTCGAGGAGAGGGACGAGGAGCTCGCGTGGGAGGTCATCGAGGGAGACGCCGAGGTCAACGAGGTCTACCTCGATCTGGAGCAGGAGTGCGTCGACCTGATAGCGCTTCAGCAGCCGGTTGCGGGCGACCTCAGGTTGATCGCGGCTTCTTTCAAGATTATCACGGACCTCGAGCGCATCGCGGACCTCGCTACCAACCTCGGTGACTACACCAAGGACGCGATCCGCACGGAGTTCCCGGAGATAGACGTCCAGGAGATAGGTGAGTACGCTCTATCGATGGTGGAGGACAGCGTCCGAGCCTACAAACACGAGGACGTAGAGCTCTGCTACGAGGTCGACGAAGCCGACGAAGAGCTGGACGCCATGTGCGAGCGCGTCAGCCAGGACGTCGTACGCGGCCTCATAGACGCCGAGAACCCGGAGTCGGAGGGCGAGGTCGAGATACTGCTGAAGGAGGCGACTCGTGTGCTGTTGACGATCCGAGACCTGGAGCGCGTCGGTGACCACGCGGTGAACATCGCGGCGCGGACGCTCTACATGATAGAGAGCGACGACGAGCTGATTTGGTAGAGTGCTTCAGTCGGATCGACGGCGACGCACGAGCAGAGAGAAGCCCGAGAGAGCTGTCAAGGCGGCGAGCGTCGTGAAGCCAGGGAGGCCTTCGCTTCCTGCTCCATCTCCGTCTGTGTCTTCCGACGCCACGAACCTCACTACTACGTCGTCCTCGAACTCCGTCGGCCCGTTCCACGTGACGCTGGTGTCGGAGACGTCGGCGCCCTCGGCGTCGGAGTCGTCTACGACGTAGTTCTCGGGGGCTACGAGCGAGAGCGACGTGTCTTCGTCGAGCGAAAGACCGCCGGCGAAGACGTCTCCAGCGACCACGGAGCCGTCTTCCGTCGACGCGAAGGCCGTCCAGTCGAACTCGACGGTGACGACACCCACGTCGTCTTCTAGCTCGGCTCCGACCTCTGTCTCGCCGACCTGCATCTCGCGGTCTACCTCTTCCTCGGCTCTGTCGGCGAAGGCGTCGAAACGAGAGGTTACGTCTTCACCTATCTCCGACCTCCTGGTTCGGTCTTCGACTATCCTCTCGAAGCCGTCTACCTCGTCCTCGCTCTCTAGCTGTGACTCCGAAGTCACGGTCCAGGTGGCGTCTCCGTTTTCGTCTATCTGTATCTCTATCGACGTATTCGAGTCGGTCTGTGCGGCCGTCGTACCGGCTGCGAATGCCGTAGCCATCAACAGCGCTGCTATCGAAACCGCCAGGTAGGTTTTGGTCCGTTTCATCTTTCGTGTCCTGTTACGCCGTGGTGTCTCGCTGCCGCTGGCCTCCGGATGCACCGTATTCTAGCTATTTTAAGTTTCATTCTATGGTCACTTCAGGCACACTCAGGCAGTCGTTTTCGCGTCTCTAGCGGTCGCCGGGTCTAGCGTCCTGGGGAGACCCACCGGGACCCGGACGTGTGTCGTTGTCGTCGGACTGGGGTCTGTCGGCTTCGCGCTCCACGTCCGTGTCGTTGGTCGTGTCGTTGGAGTCCTCGCGTCCGGGTGGGCCACCTGCGCCGGGTCGTCTCTCCTCGGCCACACGCGGCCCGGCGATGTTACGAGCTATCTCGCTGACTTCTTCGCCGGACATCTCGCTGGCGCGTTGCTTCAGCGTCTCTATCGCCGTGACGTTGACGCCCTCGGCTTCGGCACGTTCGAGGGCGACGTCGGCGGACCTGTTGGAGGCTTCGGCTTGAGCGGATAGCTTGGCTCTCTGTGCTGTGGCGCGTCTCTCGGATACTTCGCCGTTCTCCTCTCTCTCGTCTATCTCCTGGCGTCTCTGCTCGAGACGCTCGAGGCGTTCGTTGAGGCTGTGCGCTCTCTCTTCGACGGCTTCCTCTCCGTCGCGGTCGAAAGCCACCTGGAACGCCTGGTTCTCTATCTCGTGTTCGACTTCGGCGTCGTGGTTAGCTACGAGTATGGATATCTGTTCGCCGAACGAGAGCCGGACGTCGGCTTCGGCTTCCTCGGGTGTGAGCGACTCCTCTTCCGTGTCGTTAGATGTATTGTCGTCGACGGTTTCGTTGTCTTCCTCGACGTCGTCGACGGTCTCGTTGTCGTCGTCTACTTCCTCCTGTGCTACGGCAGCGCCTGCGAACGCCACGCTCAGCGCGAGCGTGGCGACGAGGGCGAACGTCAGAGCCGTCGTCGCGGTTTGCCTGTGTGAGCGGTTCATCGTCCTTGTCACCGGTTTTTGGTACGTCGGGACCTCACTTATATACCCCAAAAGGTATAGTCGTATTCGGGTTGAATTCATGTTAGGCTCCTCGAAACCGAACCCTTCAGACGTCCTCAGATGCCTCATCAAATGTTATAGAGCTTCAAGAAAGATGCATTCGCTACACTAATAGGCGGAAGTAAGTCGCTTGCTTTCGAAACCTAGACGTCGAAAGACACCCAAAGAGCGAGCGTGAAAGCCGAGATGGACGCCGCCCGCGTCGTAAGAGTCGCGCTCGAGAACGTGGAGACGACCATCTCACGCCTCCGTGCGCGCGGATGCTACGACGAACGCCGCAGCGTCGTCCAGGACGGCGACACCGCGCTACTGCCCGTGATACACGACGTAGAGGGGCACGAAGTCGAACGCCACGAAGACCCAGTCTACCGCCGTCGCGAGTTAGACGACGTCGTCGACGTCGAAGACCCGCCGTCTGGCTGGAGCACCGTCGGAGACGTCGCCCTCGTCAGACTCGACGGCTACACCGAGCAAGAGAAACACGAGATAGCACGCGGTATCCTGGATGTAGCCGCCGTCGACAGCGTGCACGAGATAGACGGAGTCCACGGAGAAACCCGGCGCCCTCGAACCCGCCGTCTCGCGGGAGAAGGCGACACCGAGACCACGCACCGCGAGCACGGCGTAGTCTACCGCCTCGACCCCACGGAGGTCACGTTCAGCGTCGGCAACCAGAGGGAACGCCTCAGAGTCCAGCGGTCCGTCGGGGCAGGCGAGCGAGCGCTCGACATGTTCGCGGGCGTGGGCTACTGGAGCCTACCGGCCGCCGTCGGAGGCGCTGACGTAACTGCGATAGAGCTAAACCCCGAGGCGGCCGACTACCTGCGGCAGGGCGCCGAAGCCAACGACGTCGCCGGCCGGATCGAGGTCCACGTCGGCGACTGCCGTGACGTCGTCGACGAGATAGAGATCCAAGCGGGGTTCGACCGGGTCTTCATGGGTTACTTCGAAGCACGGCGCAGGAGCTACCTCGACGCAGCCTTGGACGTCGCCGGAGACCGTACGAAGTTACACCTGCACGACGCCGCACACGAATCCGCGGTCGAACGCGCTGCCCAGGCCGTGCGCGACGTCGCAGGCGCACGAGGCTACGAAACCGAGGTCTCGACGCGCGAAGTC
>JBKGYY010000125.1:0-3211 GCA_046545855.1 Halobacteriales archaeon
AGCGGCGAGTGGACCGACCAGCACAGCGAGGAGATGAAACGCGGTATCTCGATCCGCCTCGGCTACGCCGACACGACCTTCCGACGGTGTCCCGACGTCGACGAACCCGGGTGCTACACCGTCGAGGAGACGTGTCCCGACGGAAGCGAAAGCGAACCGGTACGCAAGGTCTCGTTCGTCGACAGCCCGGGACACGAGACGCTGATGGCGACGATGCTCTCGGGCGCGTCGCTGATGGACGGCGCCGTGCTAGTCATAAGCGCCAACGAGCCCTGCCCGCAGCCTCAGACCGAGGAACACCTGATGGCTCTCGACATCATCGGCGTCGAAGACGTCGTGATAGCCCAGAACAAGGTCGACCTCGTGAGCCGCGAGGAAGCCGTCGAGAGCCACGAGGAGATAAAGGAGTTCGTCGCCGGCACAGTCGCAGAGGACGCCCCCGTCGTTCCGTTGAGCGCCCAGCAGAACGTCAACGTCGACCGACTGATACAGGCGATAGAGGACGAGATACCCACGCCCGACAGAGACGAGGGCGCTGCGGCGAGGATGCACGTCGCGCGGTCGTTCGACGTCAACCGACCGGGTACGCCCGTCGACTCGATAAAGGGCGGCGTGCTCGGTGGCTCTCTCGTGGAGGGCTCCCTGTCGGTAGACGACGAACTCGTGGTCGCTCCAGGGGTAGAGGTCGACGACGAGTGGACGGAGGTCGAGACCGAGGTTCGGTCGATAATGGCGGGCGACGAGTCCGTCGACAGCGCCACGCCCGGCGGCCTCCTCGGCGTGGGCACCGGCCTCGACCCCTCGCTGACGAAGGGTGACTCGCTCGCGGGCCAGGTCGCCGGCGAACCGGGTTCGCTCCCGCCGGTGCGACACGAGATGACGATAGAGATAGAGCTCCTCGACCGCGTCGTCGGCTCGGAGGGCGTCGAAGAGGTGTCGACGGGAGAGCCGTTGATGCTCACGGTGGGCACGGCGACGACCGTGGGCGCGGTGACGAGCGCGCGCGACGGCGAGGTCGACGTCAAGCTAAAGCGCCCTGTCTGCGCCGCCGAGGGCGCTAAGATAGCCGTGAACCGACGGACGGGTTCGCGCTGGCGTTTGATCGGCGTCGGCACCGTCTCCTGATGGCGCGCCGGACGGTGGCGTTCGACGCCAACGCTTTCTTGCTGCCCGTGGAGCACGGCGTCGACGTGTTCGACGAGGTCGAACGCCTGCTCGGTGGCTTCGAAGCCGTCGTACCCCGGGAGGTCGCACGCGAGGTGGAGGGCTTCGACGTCCAGGGCGCCGGCCTCGCTCGCGACCTGCTCGACGAGTGCCGTGTCGTCGACGTCGACGGCGCCGGCTACGGCGACGACGCCGTCGTCGCGCTCGCGGGAGACGTCGACGCCGTCGTGACCAACGACGTCGAACTGAAAAACAGACTACTTAAAGAGGGAGTCACCGTACTACACCTACGAGGAGACAACCGACTCGGTATCACCGAGGCCTAACATACATGTACAAGAGGGCTACACTGGTCGACACCGTGCGCGTGCCGCCCGAGCGACTAGACGACGTCTCCGAGGACGTCATACTCGAGCTGCTCCAGGACAAGCTAGAGGGAAGGTGCGACGAGGACCTCGGGTGGATAGTCGCGGTCACCGAGGTGCACGACATCGGAGAGGGCAAGATACTCTACAACGAAGCCGGGGTGTTCTACGAGGCCGAGTTCGACGCCTTGGTCTTCGAGCCCGTGCTCCAGGAGGTGCTCGACGGCGCCGTCGCCGAGGTCGTATCGTTCGGTGCGTTCGTGAGCATCGGACCCGTCGACGGCTTGCTACACGCGAGCCAGGTCGGCGACGACTACTACAGCTACGACGAGGAGGGCTCCAGGCTCCACTCGAAGGACAGCGGCCAGGGCCTCGGTGTCGGCGACCCCGTGCGATGCCGGATAGTCACGGTCTCTATAGACGAACGTAACCCCGGCGAGTCGAAGATAGGCTTGACGGCGCGTCAACAGGGTCTCGGCAAGCACGGCTGGCTCGAGAAGGAGGACCAGGAGGGCGAAGCCGAGGAGGTGGAGGGTTGACGGAGCTAGCGTGCCGCGACTGCCTCTACGTCTCGCGGGACACGGAGGTGTGTCCGGCTTGCGGCAGCGACAACCTCACGGACGACTGGTCGGGCTACGTCGCGGTAGTCGACCCCGAGACCAGCGAGATAGCGGCGGCGATGGAGGTCGAGATGAAGGGGAAGTACGCGCTCAAGGTAAGGTGACAGGGTGGCTCTCGTCCGGCTTCCAGTCGAGATGCGCGGCGAACTCAAAGAACCGATGGGGCCTGTCGAAGAGGAGCCCAGGAACGTCGACGGCAGGCTGGTCGCCGTCGGGGACGTCGTAACCTACCACCTGCTGGAGGTCGGTGTCGAACCCGACCTGGCTCTCGTGGACGGCCGGACGGAGCGCGAGCGCGTCGACGACGGCGTCCGAGACGTAGTCGAGTCGCTGCCTTCGATGGCCGAGGTCGAGAACCCCGCGGGCACCGTCACCGCGGAGCTAGTAAGGGCGATAGACGACGGCCTCGACTGCGGCCCCGGCAGGATAGACGTAGACGGCGAGGAGGACCTCGCGGTGCTGCCGGCGCTCGTGCTCGCGGAAGACGGAGACGTCGTCGTCTACGGACAGCCTGGCGAGGGCATGGTCTACGTCGACGTCGACGGCGAGTCGCGGGAGCGTGCACTTCACCTGTTGCTGGCGATGGACGTCGAGGACGAGGGCCTGTTGCGCCGTCTCCTCGGCGTGTCGTAATTCTTATGCGAGGCGTGGGACGAACGAGGTACAAGTGACAAGATGGAGATCGAGATAACCAGGGAGGAGGACAACGACCTCCTCAACAGGACAGAGGTAAGGTTCAGCGTCCTCCACGACGAGGAGACTCCCGCGAGGCTCGCGGTACGTGACTCGCTAGCCGCCAAGCTAGACAAGTCGAACGACGAGGTCGTGGTCCACGAGCTGGACACGCGGTTCGGTATGAACGAGACGCTCGGCCGGGCGAAGGTATACGACTCGCCGGACGTCGCCCGCGAGGTAGAGCAGGAGTACATGCTCGAGCGCAACAAGATAGCCGGGGACGGCGAGGCGGAGGACGAGACGGAGGAAGCCGAGCCGGCGGAGGTAGATGTCGAGGCCGACGAAGCCGACGAGACCGAGGTAGAGGCTGAGGACGCAGACGAAGCA
>JBKGYY010000126.1:0-3194 GCA_046545855.1 Halobacteriales archaeon
GACTGGGACGCGGACGTCGTCTTGCTGTCGGGCTACATGCGCATCCTCACCGACGCCTTCGTCGAACGGTACGCCGTCGTCAACGTCCACCCCGCGGACCTCCGCGTCGAGGACGACGGCGAACGCGTCTACACGGGATTCGACCCCGTCTGGGACGCCGTCGAAGCCGGCGAACCGTACACTCGGTCGAGCGTCCACCTCGTGACGTCGGAGGTCGACGACGGCCCCGTGCTCGTCGTCTCCAGGCCGTTCGAGGTCCACCGCGCGCTCGTCGACGCCCTCCAGGAGCACGACGCCGACGACGCCCTCCGGAGCTACGTCGACGCACACCAGGAGTGGATGAAGTGGGACGGCGACGGCCCGGCGCTCGCCGCCGCGCTAGAGCTATACGCCGACGGCAGGCTGGAGCCCGGCGAGCGCCCCGGCGACGACCTACCCGTCGTGCTCGAGTGACAGCGTCCGGAAATCAGAAGGGGTTTTAGCCCTCCGTCGCCTCCCGCCTTTAGATGCAGGAGGAGGCCTTCGACTTCGAGCTAGACCGCGTGCTCCGGGAGATAGACGAACGCGGCTGCGAGGAGGTCTCTCTCCAGTTCCCGCAGGGCCTCAAGCGACAGGCGACCGACGTCGTCGACCGACTGCGCGAACGCGCGCCCGACGTCAGGTTCTACGTCAGCGGCGAACCCTGCTACGGCGCCTGCGACCTCGACGAGTGGCTCCTCAAACGCACCGACGTGCTCGTGCACTTCGGTCACAGCCCCATACGGGACAGCGACAGCGTGATCTACGTCGAGAGCCGGTCGACGGCGCCCGTCGAAGGCGTCGTGCGACGCGCCGCGGAAGAACTCGACGCTGGCGAGCCGGTCTGTCTCACGACGACGGCGCAGCACGGCCACGCGTTCGACGAGGCACGGGACATCCTGGAGAGCGAGGGCTTCACCGTCGTGACGCAGGGCGGCGACGACCGCCTCGACAAGGAAGGCCAGGTGCTCGGCTGCAACTACACCTCCGTCGTCTCGGACGCGCCGCAGGTGCTCTACCTCGGCAACGGCGACTTCCACCCCGTGGGGCTCGCGATGGACCACCCGGACAAGCACCTAGTGGTCGCCGACCCGATGAACGACGAGATAAGGGAGGTCGACGGCGAGCGTTTCGTCCGGCAGCGCTACGGCGAGATAGCTCGCGCCCGACAGGTGGAGCCCGACCGCTGGGGCGTGATACTCTGCACCAAGATAGGTCAGAGACGCGAGCGCCTGGCGTACGACCTCGTCGAGAGCTACGACGACACCTACCTCGTGACGATGAACGAGGTGACGCCCGACAGGCTGCTGCACTTCGACGCCGACGCCTACGTCAACACCGCGTGCCCGCGCATCACGACGGACGACGGCCCGCGTTACGACGCACCGATGCTCACGCCGGTGGAGTTCGAGATAGCTATCGGCGAACGCGACTGGGACGAACTCGACTTCGACACCTTCCACGGCGCGTGGTGAACGGGCGCCGCCGTAGTCAACGCCGGAGGACGCCGTCGCCGGCCGTCAGCCCCGTACTTCGGCGACCTATAGCTACCGGCTCCTGAAGTAGTCGAGACACGGCTGAGCGCCCGTCCGCCACTATCTCCTTGTCGAGCGGTCGGCCGTCGAAGCCGTCGAACGAGACGTCGTCGTGCCGTCGGACGGGTTCGACTATAAGTCCCCCGGTGGTCACGCGCCTCCCGACCGCTAAGGCGTTCAGAGGCTGAGTCCCAGTCCGCTCTCGCTCTCCCGGTACTGCCCGTGGAGGACGCCGATGAGGAACATCACGGCTCCGTAGACGACCATCGACGGCACCACCATCGTCAGCACGGTGTCCGTCTGCATCATAGGCGCTGCTATCAACGCGGCCGCTCCTACCGCCACTACCGCTACGAACGCCGCCGCTGCTTTGACCGTGTCGAGCTTCATGTACGGGGGAAGGTGGGCGCGGTTGTTAACGGTTCCGTAGGAGGACGCCCGAACTCAGGTCGTCTGATCTAGGTCGAACCGGTCGAGCCGCTTGACCTTCGTCCAGGCGTCGACGAAGTCCTCGACGAGCTTCTCCTCGCCGTCTTCGGCGCCGTAGACCTCCGAGATGGCGCGCAGTCGGCTGTTGGAGCCGAAGACGAGGTCGAACCGCGTGGCCTCGTGTTCGACCTCCCCGGTGTCACGGTCCACGACGTCGAAGACGTGTTCGTCGTCTCCCCGGGGCCGCCACTCGTAGCTCATGTCGAGCAAGACGTCGAAGAAGTCGTTCGACAGCGCCCCGGGTTCGTCGGTGAAGACGCCGTACGGGCTGTCGTCGTAGTTCGCCGCGATGGAACGCATGCCGCCGACGAGAGCCGTCGTCTCCGACGGAGTCAACGTCAATAGGTCGGCGTGGTCGACCATCAGCTCCTCGGGCGAGCGGTCCATCAAGCTGTCTTCCGAGTGGTAGTTGCGGAAGCCATCGGCGTCGGGCTTCAGCCACTCGAACGAGTCGACGTCTGTCTCCTCCTCCGTGGCGTCGACGCGTCCGGGTTCGAACGGCACGGTGACGTCGTAGCCCGCGTCGGCGGCCGCGCGTTCGACGGCGGCGTCTCCCGCGAGCACGATGAGGTCGGCGAGCGAAACCTGGACGCCGTCGTGCGAGGAGTCGAACTCCTGTTTCACTTCCTTCAGCGTCTCCAGCACTTCGTCGAGTTCGTCGGGTTCGTTGACCTCCCAGCTACGCTGTGGTTCGAGCCGCAGGCGGGCGCCGTTGGCTCCGCCGCGTTTGTCGCTGTCGCGGTAGGTGGAGGCGCTCGCCCACGCGGTCTTCACGAGCTGAGACACCGTGAGGTCGGTGTCGAGAACAGTCTCCTTCAGCTCCTCGACGTCGTCTTCGTCGACGAGTTCGTGGTCGACGTCGGGGAGGGGGTCCTGCCACAGGAAGTCTTCCTCGGGTACCTCGGGGCCGAGGTACCGTTGCTTCGGCCCCATGTCGCGGTGGATGAGCTTGAACCAGGCTTTCGCGAAAGCTTCCTGGAACTCGTCGGGGTTGTCGTGGAACCTCTCGGCTATCTCGCGGTAGTCGGCGTCGTGTTTGAGCGCGACGTCGGTCGTCAGCATCATCGGCGTCTGCGTGTCCGAGGGGTCGTGCGCCATCGGCGCTTTCTCTATGGCGTCTTCGTCGACGGGCTTCCACTGGTGCGCGCCGGC
>JBKGYY010000127.1:0-3171 GCA_046545855.1 Halobacteriales archaeon
ATAGATGAAAACCGCATCACTACGGTCGTCGTAGGCTGGAGCGACCGACACCGGTTCGGCGACAGGGTCTTCGGCGACACAGTCGACAGGCTGCTCGAACGCACCGACGAACTCCTCGTGGTCTCACGGCTGACGCAGCCGTTCGAGGCCGTCGAACGGCTCACGCTCGTGCTCCCGGGACGGATAGCCGCACATCCCGAGTTCTTCCACGGCGTCCACGTGATGAAGTCGCTCGCCGAACAGCTGGGGGCGCCCGTCCGATGTCTCCTGCTCGACGGAGACCCCGAGACGTACGAGGAACTCGTCGGTCAGGTCGAACCGGACGTCTCGGTCGAGGTGGAGGCCGTCGAGGGTGAGGGCGTAGAAGCCGAGGATACCGACCTAGTGGTCGCTCTCCTTCCTCGGGAGGGAACGCGAGGCTGGGAGCCTCGTCTGCGGTCGGTGCCGGAGCGCGTCCGGACGGCGACCGACGGCAACGTCCTCGTGGCCTACCTGTCGGAGGAGCCGTCTGACTCTCGTCGTTTCCTCCGCGTGGGATGACATCGGGCGGCCTCGCGCCGTAGTCTCCTCGCGCGATTCTAACGGGCCTCGTTCCGCGGCCCAAGACGCTATGCACGTCGACCGCGTACCTGAGGACATGAACGGCGGCTCCACCGACGCGCTCTCGCGGGACGACGCCGAGTGGCTCGACTCCGTGCGCGCCGCCGGATCGCTGGAAGACCTCCGCCGTCTCACGGGCGCCGACACCACCGACGAGGCGTACTTCGCCGCCAAACACCGGTGGTACCGCCTGCGCGACGTCGAGCTCCCGCCGCCCGACGTCTCGGGACTGCCGGGAGACACCGTCGAAGTCGACGGCCGGAGGTTCCACGTCCACGGAGTCACCCACTCCGGCAGCCGGGAAGAGCGGGAGTTCGTGCGGAGACACGTCGACGGCTTTGTAGACGCCGGCGACGCCGTCTACTGCGAGCAGGGGCTCTGGAGGATATACTTCTCCGACGTGCCCGAGGTCCACGAGACCGACGACTACGGCTGGGCGGGCGAGCGCTGCCGCTCGGACGACGTCTGCGACAGATTAGACGACGAACTCTCCGACGTCCTGGCGCGGGGTTTCGACGCCGTCGCAGGGGAGGCGGAGGACGCCTTCGACGGGGTGCGGAGCCGGCTTTTCTCGGCCGTCGACGCCGGCGAAGCCCTCTACGGCGAACGCGTCGCCGACGCGGTCGGCGACAGCCTCAGCTGTCTGCTGTCGGACTCCACGGCGCTGGCACGGGGAGACGACTTCCAGGCGTTCCGGTTGAGCCGCGCCGCCGCCGACGACCCCTCTCGTCTCGGCGAGCTCCAGAGGTACTACCACCGGAGGTTCCTGCCGCAGCCCCTGGAGCGCGAGTGGCTGTGGAGCCACGCGCCCGAGGTCGAGGTCTTCACGCACGCCCGCAACGAACGCATCGCGGACTTCGCCGTCTACGACGCCGAGTCGCCGGAGATACACGTCGTCGTCGGCGCCGCACACCAGCCGGGCGTCACCTACTACCTCGAACGACACGCGGAAGGCGAGCGCAGCGTCGACGACTTCGAACCCCTCGGCTGACCATCGACGCGTCGGCGCTCTCTGCAGCCTACATGGCTCTCTCGCGGCCGGGCTCACGGTCAACCTGTACCGAGACCGAGCGCGTTTTAGGCTACGGCCTCTAACTACCCCCGATGGTCGAGACTGCCCTCCGGCTGCTCGGCGGCGTCCTCCTGATTCTCGCCAACGGCTTCTTCGTCGCCATCGAGTTCGCGCTCACGAGGGCTCGACAGTATCCCGCGGAGGAGTTCGACGAACCCGGACTGCGGCGCGCGTGGGAGATGACCGACGACCTCGAGATATATCTCACGAGCTGCCAGGTCGGTATCTCGGCGACGAGCATCGCCGTCGGCATCGTCGCCGAACCCGCGCTAGCGTCGCTTTTCGAGCCCGTCTTCGAGGGCAGCTTCATGGCGTCCGTCGGAGCCGGAGGCGTCCTCGCGTTCGTCATCATCAACCTCGCGCACCTGACTCACGGCGAGCAGACGCCGACGTACCTCGGCGTCGAGCGCACGAAGTTCGTCTGCCGTTACGGTGCGACGCCGCTCTACTGGTTCGCCTGGCTGCTGTCACCGGTCATCTCGCTGGGAGACACCGTGGCGAAGTGGACGCTCGGCCTGTTCGGCGTCGAGATGACGGGGGCGTGGCTGGAGACTGAGGTCGAGTCGATAGAGAGCCGCGCGGAGCTACGTAACAGGCTGAGCGAAGTGCTGGAGGCCGGTGACATGCCCGACGACAGACGCGACGAGGTCGTGGCCGCGCTCGACATAGACGAGACCACCGTCGGGGAGATAGCCGTCCCACTGGACGACGTCGTGGCTCTCTCCACGGACGTCGACGACGAGGAGAACCTCCGCCGGGTCAGGGACAGCCACCACACCCGGTACCCGCTGGTGTCCGGTGATTTCGACAGGTTTGAGGGCGTAGTCTACGCGTACGAGCTTCTCGACGCCGACGACGTCCGGGGCGTAGGGCTCGAGGACCTGTCCTCCACACCCCTCGTGCTCCCCGCCGACACCAGCGTCAGCGAGGCGATAGACGTGTTCCAGAGCAAGAACCAGGAGATGGCTCTCGTGGTGGAAACCGCCGACGGCGTCGACTTCGACGCGACCGACCTCGGGGGCCTGGAGGTCGTGGGTCTCGTGACCGTCACCGACGCGCTCGAGGAGGTAGTCGGAGAGATACGCGACCCCCTGGACGAGCAGTAGACGGCTCGTCGGCATCGGCCCGCGACCGACGCCTTCTAAGCCGCGTCGCTTCAAGCTCCAGCGTGGAAGTCGAGCTGCTGGGCGACAGGGTCGAAGTGGACTTCTCGCTCTTACGCGAGCCCGAACCAGAGGTCCGCCGTCAGCTAAGGGAGTACGAGCAGGGTGCGCGCACGGAGTTCGATCTATCGGTAGAGACGCCGGACTCGTTCGTCGGCAGGGTGATGGAACACATGCGTGGCATACCCTACGGCGAGACGCGGAGCTACGGCGATGTCGCCGGGGCGCTAGACACCGCTGCCATAGCCCTAGGCGGCGCGTGCTCGCGGAACCCCTTGCCGGTCGTCGTACCCTGCCACCGCGTGGTGGCGACCGACGGCCTCGGCGGCTACTCCG
>JBKGYY010000128.1:0-3111 GCA_046545855.1 Halobacteriales archaeon
GTCGTCGTCGACCTGAACCCGATGTCGCGTTCGGCGCGCGACGCCGACGTGCCCGTCGTCGACAACGTCGTGCGCGCCTTCCCGCGGATGACGGAGATGGCGCGAGAGATGGAGGACTGGAACGAACCGAGGCTTCGGGACGTGGTCGAGGGCTTCGACGCCCAAGAGGTGCTCGCGAGGGCCGAGAGAGCCGTGCGCGAGCGAGCCGTGGAAGCCGGGGTTTAGTACGACGGCGGACGAAGACGACGTATGGACAAGGTCTACGTCACCGGTGGAACGGGCTTCGTCGGATGTCACGTCTGCAACCGGTTCGCGGGCGAACACGACGTCGTCGCGCTCTCCCGCGACCCCGACGAGACGGCGACGTCGCTCGACGACGCCGTCGAACGCAGGAAAGCCGACGTCACCGAGCCAGCTTCGCTGGAGTTCGACGACGCCGACGTAGTCGTCCACCTCGTGGCGCTGTCACCGCTCGTACAGCAGCCCGAGGGCCGCCACCACGAGGTCACGGCGCGCGGAACCGAGAA
Organism: Halobacteriales archaeon; assembly: GCA_046545855.1. Classification (GTDB taxonomy): domain Archaea; phylum Halobacteriota; class Halobacteria; order Halobacteriales; family Halorutilaceae; genus JAQZDA01. Next base: position 528 of record JBKGYY010000128.1, read on the forward strand.
CGTAGTCTCCGAGTGCGAGGAGTCCGACGTCGACCACCTCTTGCATCTCGGCGCTCTCGGTACGGAGGACGGCGGCCCTACGGCGTACCACGAGGCGAAGGCCGCCGCCGAAGGCGCCGTCCGGGACTCGGGGCTCGACGCCTGCGTCGTACGTCCGTCGGTGGTCTACGGCGAGGGCGGTGAGTTCGAGGAGTTCGTATTCTCCACGACGACGCCGGTCGTGACGGCGCTTCCAGGCGGCGGACGGACGCGGTACCAGCCTCTCTACGTCGGCGACCTCGTCGAGATGATGGCGTTCGCCGTCGACGAACGCGTCACCGGGGAGTTCGACGTCGCCGGCCCCGACGTGCTGTCGCTCGCCGACGTCACCCGGCTGGTCTACCGCGCCCGCGGCGGAAGCGTGCGCGTCGTCGGCGTGCCGATGGCGTTGGCTCGGCTCGGGCTGGGTGTCGCGGAACACCTGCCTTACCCTCGACTCGGTCTCGATCAGTATCGGGCGCTGGAGAGCGACAACGTCCTCGACGGCGAGAACGCCTGCGTCCGTCTCGGCGTCGACGAGAGCGATCTGACGTCTTTCGCTGGCTACCTCGGCGTCTCCGGCTGAACCCGCCGGCCGACGCTGGAACCAGTCCGTCGTCGTCAGCCGTAGACCTCGGAGGCCTTCTTCTGCATCCTCTGGAACAGGTCGTCCTCGCTCTCCGACAGCGAGCGTATAGCTTCCTCGGTGTACCGCAGACGTATGAACAACGTCGCGGGGTGTCGAGGCTGCCTGAGGTCTATGTCGTCCTCGTACTCGCGCAGCAGGTCGCTCAGGCTGAAGGCGTGGGCGAACTTCCCGAGCATCTCGTCCTCGGTGAACTCCTCGCGCGCGGCGTCCCACCACTCGTCTCTGTCGCTCGCGACTATCGGGGCGATGTCGTCGCCTATCTTCTCCGCCCAGGCGTTGAGGTCCTCTGCGAACTCCTCCTTTCGGTCGCCCTCGTAGTTCTGGTAGAAGTAGTCCCACGCGAGTATCTCGTCGGCGTATTCGTCGAAGTCACCTTCGCCGTTCGCCAGGTCTTCGGCGTAGTCCAGGATGTACTTGAACTTCTTGTTGTACGTTACTCTGAACTGCGCTATCTCCTCCATTATCGGGCTCCGTAGAAGCCACTTGAACAGTCCGTTCAACGGCAGGAAACCCAGCCCCAACACCGCGAGCGGCTTGAACCGTTCGAGGCTACCGTCTATGAGTTCGTTAACGAAGAAGTCTAGCTGTCTCTTCGTTCCTCCCCGAGTCATACCACTATCTCATCCGGCCGTTATATATTTCTTGGGGCTTTTAAGCGGCACTGAAAGAGTTAACTTTCGTGCTGCCTTACGCGGGCCTATGCGTAGCCTCAGCCTGGAGCCGGAGGACCTCGAAGACGCCGACGTCGTGATGTCGGATGCTCTGACCGAGGCGGTGGACCACGAGATGGACTACCTCGAGGGACGGGGACTCAATCTCGTGCGGCTGAGGTGCAGGGAGGACTCCGGCGAGGTCGTGCAGGCGACGATCCACGCGGGAGACGAGATGTACCGTTTGAGCGAGGTCGACGAGGGCACGGTGTCGCGCACGGTGTTCAGGCACCCCGAGCCCAAGGGCGACGAGAACCTCCTGGGCGCGCCGTCGGCGGGAGAGGAGGAAGCCGACGAGCCGGAGGAAGCAGACTCCGCTGAAGACGGAGCTGATGAAGAAGATGCCGACGAGCCCGAGGAAGCCGACGGAGAGGACGACGCGGACGAAGCCGACGTAGCCGGTGACGATGCAGACGGAGAGGACGATGCGGACGAAGCCGACGAAGCAGGCGAAGACGACGATGATGGAGGCGAAGACGACGAGGGCGCACCGGACGAAGCCGAACAAGAAAGCTGAATCAGAGCACGTCGGCTACCGGCCTCACGAGGTAGACGACGCCCTCGTACTTGACGTAGGCGCCGCGCACACGCGTAGACCTGCAGCTACTCGGTAGCTCCAGGAAAACCAGCTCTGCCGCCCGGTACTCCACGGGGTCGTCGACCTCCAGCCGGACGCGCACCTCGTCGCCCTCCCGTCGGCGCTCGTGAGCCATGCGTACCGCCGACCGATACGCCGACGAACCACGTATCGCCGGGTGATCCAGCGACACCGGCGACGGATCCGGGTCGACCGGCCCCGCTTCGTCGAGACCCAGAGCTTCGACGGCGCCGGGCTCCAGATCCTGCTCCCTCGCCTCAACCGCGGAGACAGACAGCGCCGTGGCGACGTAAGCGAGAAAAAGCCTTCTGCCGGACGAAACCATGGCTCACGGTACGAGGTCGTCGGCCTTAACCCCGGCGGGGTGGACCGCAGCGAGGCAGGCGCGCTGGACTCGAACGCCGCGGAAACCCAGGGGATACGCGGCTAACAAGACCTACGGTACTACCTAAATGGGTCTCCGCGCCAATCTCACGTCGAAGGACTACGAAGCCTCGAACGACCCCAGGCTCCCGATCACCGCCACGCCCGCCTTCTTCACCGCGGGCGTCGCCGTCGGATGGCTCGTCGCAGCCGACCCGCTCGCACGGATAACGCTCGACTCGACGG
>JBKGYY010000129.1:0-3096 GCA_046545855.1 Halobacteriales archaeon
GTGTGACCGAGCACGAGCACGTCGGCGTCGTCGGGCAGCAGACCGGCGGTGAACTCCTCGGGGTAGGTGTACCTGTCGGGCGCGCCGGGGGCGCCGTGCGCGAGATAGACGGTGTCGGCGACACGCGACTCCTTCGGTAGGTCGCAGAGCCAGTCCCGGCGGTCGTCCGTGAGGTTGTCGCGCGTCCACTCCACGGCTTGGCCGGCGACGGAGTGGAAGCCGAAAGCGCCGTCGCGGCAGACTGCGCGGTCGTGGTTTCCGTTTATCGAGACGACGTCGCGCTCGCGCAACCGGTCGACGCAGACGTTCGGGTAGGGGTTGTAGCCTACGACGTCTCCAGCGTGAACGAGGACGTCGACCTCCTGCATGTCGCGGAGGACGGCTTCGAGCGCCGGCGCGTTGGCGTGGACGTCGCTTATCAACCCCAGCTTCATTGTGTCGGGACGACGGGGCCGCCGGCCTTAACGTCTATCCATTGTAGACCGCGGTCTCGCCGTCGTAGACCGCGCAGGCGGCGACGGCGTGCTCGAACTCCAGGTCGTACGCCCGGCGGGCGGCCTCTTCCGCCGAGGACGCGTCGAAATCGAACGCATCCGGTCGGTCTCTCTCGTACGTCGCGACCAAAACGGGTTGCTCGACGGCTTCGACCGACAGGCCGTCGCGCCGCACCGTCGCGACAAAGCTCTCTTCTCCGACGTAGCCCGCGATACGCGGCGTGTCGTAGTCGTCTTTCTCGTAGTCCATCGCGAGCAACGAGAGCGCGAGGGCGTCGCGCGCGGGGTAGCCGAGGTCTATCTTCTCGGCGACTGGGTCGACGTGGCTTCCGTTGCCGACGACGTGTCCACCGCCCGCCGGCCGGAGACACGTGTAGCTAACGTAGGGGTTGTCGTAGTCGTCTTCGGGGACGACATCGAGGCCTCCGTCGCGCTCGCGTATCACGCGGTCGGGATACGAGCGCGACGAAACCCGGTATGCGGCGTAGTTCGGTGCGACGACGAGCAAGCGGCCGACGTACATAGCCCAGCCTACCGGTGGAGGCGACAAACCGTTTACGTATGAAGCCGGAGCCAGCGAAAGCCTCTCACTCCTCCGTCTCTCCGATGTCCTCGAACGCCGCGACAGAGGCCACGTGGTCGCCGTCGTCGAGTTCCATGACGCGCACACCCATCGTGTTACGGCCCTGGAGGCTGACCTCGTCCACCGACGTACGCATCGCCATGCCGTCGTCGCTCACTATCAAGACTTCTTCGTCGTCGGAGACGGTGTTTATCGAGACGGCTTCGCCGTTGCGTTCCACCGTCTTGATGTCGATGTTGCCGTAGCCGTAGCGCGACTGCCGGCTGTACTCGTCGAGCGCCGTTCGCTTGCCGTAGCCGTTCTCCGTCACCGTGAACACCGCGCGGTCGTCGTCGGCGCACACGTGGTCGAAGCCCGCGACCGAGTCCCCGTCACGTAGCTTCACACCGTTGACTCCTTTCGTGTACCGTCCGGTCATCCTGGCCTCCGTCTCGTCGAACCGTATCGCGTACCCCGTCCGGGTGCCGATGACGAGCTCGGAGTCGCCGTCGGTGACCGCGACGTCGACGAGTTCGTCGCCTTCCTCCAGCCTGATGGCGTTGATACCCGTCGAAAGGATGTTGTCGAACTCCGCCGCACAAGTCCTGTTCACCATTCCCCGTCGGGTTACCATCGCGATGCACTCGTCCTCCGAGAACTCCGAGGTGTCGACGACCGCAGTCACCTCTTCGTCGGCGTCGAGGTCCAGGAGGTTGACGACCGAGCGCCCGCGCGCAGTCCGACCCATCTCGGGTATCTCGTAGCTCTTCAGCCTGTGGACGCGTCCCTGGTTCGTGAAGCACAAGACGTAGTCGTGGCTCGACGCCACGAACACCTTCGACACGACGTCTCCTTCCTTTAGGTCGACTCCGATGACGCCTTTTCCTCCGCGGCGCTGGGTCGAGAAGACGTCGAGGTCCATCCGCTTGGCGTAGCCGTCCCGGGTGAGCACGACGACGACGTCTCGCTGGGGAATCAGGTCTTCGTCGGTGACCTCGCCGTCGGCTTCTACGACTTCCGTCCGGCGTTCGTCGGCGTACTCGTCCTTTATCTCGAGTAGCTCGGACTTGATGACGTCCATCAGCTCCTCCTCGCTGTCGAGAATCGTCTGAAGCCTGTCTATCTCGTCCTGAAGGGCGTCGTACTCGGACTCTATGTCCTCGACCTCGAGCGACGTCAGGCTGCCTAGCTGCATGCGTACGACGTGGTCGCTCTGAGCCTCGGTGAAACCGTACTCTTCTTCGAGAGCCTCTCGCGCGGCGTCGCGGTCGACGCTGTCCTGAATCAGCTCGACGACGTCTTCGGCGTTCTCGACGGCGACGAGACGTCCTTCGAGCACGTGCGCTCGGTCTTCCGCGACACCGAGGTCGTGTTCCGTCCGACGGGTTACGACCTCCCGCCGGTGGTCGACGTAGTGGTCGATTAGCTCCCGGAGGCTGAGCACGCGGGGTTCGCCCTCGACGAGCGCGAGGTTTATGACGCTGAACGTCTTCTCGAGCCTCGTGTGTTCGAAAAGCTGGTTCTCGACGACGTCCGCGACGGCGTCCCTCCGTAGCTTGATGACGACTCGTATGCCGTCTCGGTCGCTCTCGTCGCGTATGTCGGCGATTCCCTCTATGGTGCCGTCGTTGACGGCGTCGGCGACGCGCTCTATCCACCGGGACTTGTCCACCTGGTAGGGTATCTCGGTTATAACGAGGTGGTCTTCGCCCTCGCGTTCCACCACGCCCCGGGTCGTGAGCTTCGCCCTGCCGGTCTCGTAGGCTTTCTTGACGGCGTTCCTGCCGACGATACGGCCGCCCGTCGGGAAGTCCGGTGCCTCGACGTGCTCCATGAGGTCGGCGACCGAGGAGTCGGGGTCGTCGATGTACGCGACGGTGGCGTCGACGACCTCACCGAGGTTGTGAGGCGGTATAGACGTCGACATGCCGACGGCGATTCCCGAAGAGCCGTTGACGAGCAGGTTCGGGAAGCCCGCGGGCAATACCTCGGGTTCGTCGATGCGGTCGTCGTAGCTCGACATCCAGTCGACGGTGTCCT
>JBKGYY010000130.1:0-3066 GCA_046545855.1 Halobacteriales archaeon
ACGTCGCGTTCGAGACACGCGTCGACGAAGCCCTCGGGGACGCGGGGCATGACGTAGAACGCGCCGCGGGGCTCCGGCGTCTCGAGACCCATCTCGCGCAGGCGTTCGACCACTAGGTCGCGGCGGAGCTCGAACTCGTCGCGCATCTCCTCGACGGCTCGGTCGGTCTCCGCGGCGTTCAGCGTCTCGGCGACGGCGTGCTGGGCGGCGGCGTTCGCGCACGCCTGAGCGTACTGGTGTACCTTGACCATCTCGTCGACGGCTTCGGGTGACGCGACGACGTAGCCGAGCCTCCATCCCGTCGCCGCCAGCGTCTTCGACGCCGCGTTGACCGTGACGACGCCGTCGCCGTAGGCTGCGGGCGACGTGTGCCGGCCGTCGTAGACGAAACGGTCGTAGACCTCGTCGCTCACGAGCACGACGTCGTGGTCGTCGGCTATCTCTGCGAACGCCCTGGCGTCGTCCTCCGTCTGGACGGCGCCCGTCGGGTTGGCGGGAGAGTTGACGACGAACGCCGCGGTGTCCCGGCCGAGCGCTTCCTTGACGCTCTCGGGAGACAGCCTGAGGTCGTCTTCGAGTTCTACGCCGACCGGCCGGGCGTCGGCGACGCGCGCGAGAGCGTCGTAAGAGACGAAGCCGGGGTCGGGTACGAGCACTTCGTCGCCGACGTCGACGTAGGTCTGCATCGCGACGTGAAGTCCCTCGCTCGCCCCCGACGTAACGAGCACGTCTTCGCTCGACGCCGGGAAGTCGACGTAGTCGGCGACGGCCTCGCGGAGGGACTCTATGCCGGCGTTGTTCGTGTAGCCCGCCGCCCTCCCGCTCTCGATGGCGTCGACGGCGGCACGCCTTACGTGCTCCGGCGTGTCGAAGTCCGGCTGACCGAGACCGAGGTTTATCGCGTCCTCGCCCGCGGCCTCGAACACCCTCCGTATGCCGCTTATACGTATGCCTCCGACGCGCTCGGCGTAGTCCATGGCTACGTCTGCCGTCGTCGGCCGATAAAGCCTTCGGGGACGACCGCGACGCGTCTCGGCCTACGTCTCCCTCGCTCTCTCGAGCAGGCGTTCGCCTTCCTCGGTCTCCACCTCTAGCTCGGGTACCTCGGTCGGGCGGTTGTCTTCGTCGACGGCGACGTACGTGAACTTGCTCTCCGAGGACAGCTCGCGCGCCCTCTCCGTGAGCTTCTCGCTGAACACCCGGACGTAGACGTCGATGCTCGTGGTGCCGCAGTCGTAGACGTAGGCCTGTATCACGGCGGCGTCTCCCACCTGTATCGGCCGCCGGAAGTCGATGCGGCGCATCGCGGCCGTCACGCACAGCTCGCCGCTGAACCTCATGGCGGAGACGACTCCCGTCTCGTCCATCCACTTGACGACGTAGCCGCCGTGCGCGGTGTCGAAGATGTTGGCGTCGGCGCTCGCCACTATCTCGGTGTTCTCCACCTGGGTGTCTATCAACCTCGTCATGGTCTCACGTCGCACGCCGTCCAACTATGGCTGTCGGTCCGTCTTCCGCTGTCGGTCCGCCTTCCCGACCGACTTTCGACTACTCCTGGTAGGAGAGGAAAGAAGACGCTATGATGATCAGGCCCCCGAAGACCGCGACCCAGACGCCTGGTTCGAACTCCTCGGTCACGAGCGACACCAAGTCGTCGCTCACGAGCTCCATGAGTATGAAAGTCAGTCCCATGCCACCGAACAGTATGACGTAGCCGCCGAGGTGGTGGAAGACTGCGACGAACGCGCCGAAAAGGACGACGCCCGCGAATATCAGGAGGGCGACCTCGACTTCGACGCCTCCGCCCGACGTCGTGGCGAGCACGAGTTCGAGGAACGACATCGGCGTCCTGCCCGAGGGCACGGGAGCGCCCGCCTCCGTGGGGAGCGGCACGCGCACGTATGGCAGTCCGAGCGAAGCGAGAGCGACGACGACGCCGACGAGCCTGACGCGGCTCGGCACGTCCGTCGGTGTTTTAGCATCCGACTTACTGGACTGTGCGTCCTTGACGAGCATCAAGATACCCCCGAGTATCAACATGAAGCCGCCCGCGACCGCCATTATCTGGAGCGTCGACACCTCCTCGTAACCGCTTCCGACGGCCATGAGAGCGATTCCGCCGACGATGAGGGCCAGACTTAACTTGTTCACTTAGCCATCCCCTTTAAAGCCTACAAAACAGGTTGGTACAAGTAGGTTTCCCTTCGAGCGCTCTCCCGTCTCCCCGGGCGACGCCAGCCCTTTCAACCTCCGTCGAGACGTTCGACGTCGTGTCCGCCGAACTCCCGCCGGAGCGCCGAGATCACCTTGTCGGCGAACGACCCTTCGTCGCTCTCCCTCGAACGGTATCGCGCGAACAACGCGTGAGACAGCGTCGTCGCCGGCACGTCGGAGTCGACGGCTTCCTCCACGGTCCACCGCCCCATGCCGCTGTCGGGCACGTAGCCCCGGACGCCCTCCATCTCGGGGTCGCGCTCGAACGCACGCGCCGCCAATCTGACGAGCCGGGACTCCACGACGCTTCCGTTCGACCAGACGCGACACGCCTGCTCGACGTCGACGTCGGAGTACTCGCCGTCCGCGAGCAGGTGGAGGCCCTCGCCGAGAGCCTGCATGAAGGCGTATTCGACGCCGTTGTGCACCATCTTGACGTAGTGTCCCGCGCCAGACGGGCCGAAGTAGCCGTAGCCTCCGTCTGCCGCGAGGTCGACCAGCAGGCTCTCGACGGCCTCGACGTCGTCGGGGTCGCCGCCCGCCATTATCGACATGCCTTCGAGAGCGCCCGACGGGCCGCCGCTGCATCCGGCGTCGACGAGGCCCACTCCCTCGTCCGCGAGCCAGGCGTGCCGCCGTCGGGTCTCCCGGTGGTCGCTGTTGCCGGCGTCGACGACGACGTCGCCCTCCGACAGCGCGGGAAGCAGGTCGTCGAGCGAAGCGTCTACTGCGTCGCCGTGTGGTACGGACAGCCATACGACGCGAGGCGGAGACAGCTTCTCACAGAGCTCCGACGGAGACGCCGCGGTCTCGACGGCGGCGGCCTCTCTCGCGTCGGCGTCGACGTCGTAT
>JBKGYY010000131.1:0-2690 GCA_046545855.1 Halobacteriales archaeon
GCCGCCAGCCTCCAGCCCCTGCGGTTCTCCCGGAGACGCCGGTAGAAGTACGACATCCACTCGGAGCCGTACGGCACGTACTGCGCGACCGGGCGTTCACCGGCCATCTCGAACAGGTCGCCCTCGCGCACGCCCATCAGCATCTGGACCTCGAACTCGCGCGACGAGACACGTTCGGCGTACCGCACGAGGTCGAGGTCGTGCGTGCCGAGCGCGACGCTCGGCTCGAACTCACCGGACAGCGCGAAGTCGACGAGCTCGCGGAACGCGCGTTCGACGTCGTCGCCACGGTAGGCGACGTCTCTCGACGGAGAGTACGCGCCCTTCACGAACCTGACGGCGCCAGGGTGGTCGGCGAGACGCCGCAGGTCGTCGTCCGTCCGCCGGAGGTTGGCCTGCAGACAGACGCCGAGGTCCGGGCGCTCGCGTTCGACGACGGCTTCGAGCGTCGCGTCCGTCGTCGACGTGTCCTCCATGTCGAGCCAGACGAAGACGTCGGCTTCCCGGGCGGCCGCGAGCAGCCGGTCGAGGCTGTCTTCGAAAAGCTCGCGCGAGACGTCGAGCCCAATCTGGGTGGGCTTCGGCGACAGCGCGGCGGTGACGTCGGCTCGGTCGAGCAAGCCGACGAGTTCGACGTACTCCTCTACATCGGCTTCGACGGCGGCTTCGTCCTCGTGGTGTTCACCGAGCCTGTTGAGCAACGCCGTCACGCCACGTCGCTCGAGGTAGCTGGCGCGTTCGACGGCGTCGCGCGGCGACTCGCCCGCGATGTACGAGTCGACGACCGGTGGAATCACGCCGGTGGATACGCGCCGCCGTCACATCAAGCCACCCCGAACCTCAAGCGATTTAGGCGGGCGAAACCAGGTCGAGACATGAAGGCTTTCGACTCCGCCGACGTGGTCGTGGTGCGCCACCGCGAACTCGGAGTCAAGAGCAAGAGCGTCCAGCAACGGATGGAGCAGAGGCTGGCGTCCAACCTGGAGACCGCGCTCGACCGCTCGGGAGTCGAAGCCACGGTAACCTGGAACTGGACGCGTATCTACGTCGAAGCAGCCGACGTCTTCGGCGCCGCCGACGTCGCCTCCGACGTCTTCGGCGTCGCGTCCGTCAGCCCCGCCGTGAGCCTCGAACCCCGGATGGACGACGTCGTCGAAACCGCCGTCGACGTCGCCGTGCAAGCCGGCGTCGACAGCCGGAGTTCGTTCGCCGTCGACGCACGGAGAGCGGGTCCACGGGAACACCACGGTTTCACGAGCACCGACGTCGAACGCGAGGCCGGCGCCGCCGTCGTCGACCGAACGGACGCGGACGTCGACCTCGACGACCCCGACGTAACGGTCTACGTCGAGGTTCGACGCGAGCGCGCGTACGTCTACGTCGACGTCGTCGACGGACCCGGCGGCCTTCCCCTCGGCAGCCAGAGCCGCTTCGTAGCGCTCGTCAGCGGCGGAATCGACTCGCCCGTCGCGGCGTGGCTCGCGATGCGCCGCGGCTGCCCCGTCGACGTCGTCTACCTCGACCTCGGTCGGTACGCCGGAGCCGACGACGTCGCCAGGCTCCACGAGGTAGCGGGTTCGCTCGCCGGATACGGATCGGGCGCGGAGATGAAGCTACACGTCGTAGACGCCGAAACCGCCGCCGAACGCCTGATGGACGTCGGACACACGCGTATGCTGTGCTACCGGCGTTACATGCTCCGGGCGGCCGAGACGGTGGCCCGCGACGTCGGCGCCGTCGGAGTCGTCACCGGCGAGTCGATAGGTCAGAAGTCGAGTCAGACGGCCGCCAACCTCCGCGTCGTAGACGACGCCGTCAGCCTGCCGGTCCATCGACCGCTTCTAACGTACGACAAACAGGAGATAGTCGACCTCGCGCGCGAGATAGGTACGTACGAGACGTCGACGGTCGACACCGGATGCGTCCAGATGGCGCCCGACAAGCCGTCGACGCGCGCCTCCGTAGAACGCGTCCGCGACGACGAACCCGCAGGCTTGCTCGGACGGGCGGAACGCGACGCCCGCGACGCCGACGTCAGCTACCTCCGTCGCGCCTGAGCGACAGCACCGTCCTCGTGAACCTGCAGACGACTTCGTCGTCCTGGTTGACGGCTTCGACCTCCATCTTGACGACGCCGCGGTCGCCGTCGCTCGTCAGTCGCTTGTCGAGCACCTTGGTGCGCGCTGAGATCGTGTCGCCGTGGTAGACCGGCCGGGGGTGTTCGACGTCGTCGTAACCGAGGTTGGCGACGATGGTGCCGTCGGTCGTCTCGGGAATCGTCATCGAGACCGCGAGAGACATCGTGAGCAAGCCGTTGACGAGACGTTCGCCGAACTCCGAGTCGGCGGCGAACTCGGCGTCGAGATGGAGGGGCTGCTGGTTCATCGTGAGGTCGCAGAAACGCTGGTTGTCGCTTTCGCTCACGGTGCGCGAACGCGGGTGCTCGATGACGTCGTCTTCGACGTAGTCCTCGTAGTACAGTCCAGGCATACATCGAAGTCGCGCTCGACCGACGTATTTCTTACCGATGGACGACGTGGTACACGCATGAACCTCCGGCGCTCCGTGCTGTTCACGCCCGGCGACCAACCCGATATGATGGAGAAAGCGCTCGCCGGCGACAGCGACGTCGTGGTCTTCGACCTCGAGGACGCCGTCGCACCCGAACGCAAGCAGACGGCGCGCGACGC
>JBKGYY010000132.1:0-2618 GCA_046545855.1 Halobacteriales archaeon
AGCCGAGTTCGCGGTTGGCTTCGGCGGCGCTGCGTTTGACGACGCCGATGGCGCGGACGAACCGCCGGCCGAACGTCTCGCCGCTGACGGGGAAGTTGTCGACGGCGCGCTGGGTCTGAGCGCCGTAGAGGGCGTCGGCTGGAACCTCTACGTCACCCATCGAGTCGGACTCCGTCCTCGTGTCTGTCATGGCGGGGGATAGACTCGCTCGGATGAAAAGGTAAGCGGTCCGCGTCCGTCGTGCCGGCGTCCGACGTACACCCACGTCCTTATGTACCGCGGGGCCCGAGCCACGGGAAAAGTGGACCCTCACGACGTCCTCGGTGTGGACGAAGACGCCGGTGTCGACGAGATACGCGACGCCTACGCCGAAGCCGCGGAACGACTCAACCCCGACGCTCCGGACGGCGACCCCGAGGAGTTCGGCCGCGTGAAGGAGGCGTACGAACGACTGATGGAGGCGAGGGAGGCGCCCGAGCCCAGCGAACGCCGGAAGGAAGCCGACACCGGCCGCGAGGACGACGTCCTCGTCCAGGAGCTAAGGATGGGCTGGAACATGTACCGGACGCCGGAGTGGGAGTTCTACGTCGCCCGGCCCGAGGACTTCGACGAGACGACGCCCGAGGGAGGCACCGACCCCCGGGGCGAGAAGCCGGAGGTCGCGCCCGAACACCAGATAGAGGGCGAGCGACGCGGGATGGAGTACGTCGGCCCCGAGGGCTCCGCGACCGACGAGCCGTCTTACTTCGAGGACGACGACGACGCGAGGAAGGCTTTCGCCCGCCACCTCAAGCACCGCAAGATAGAGCGCGAGACACCCGAGGAGGACGTCGAAGCCGAGGACGAGGGATGGGGCGAGTCGATTCCCGGCCGGAGGCTCGACGGCGACTGGTCGATAACTCACCAGGAGCGCCAGCCTCTCGGCGAACGCCGTCGGTGGGCGGTCTACAGCGAGGGCGACGAGGAGTACCTCGACGTCGAGGGACGTGCGGTCGAAGACGAGACGTGGTTCGACACCGAGACGGAGGCCGTCGAGGCACACGAGACACACAGGGAGAACCAGAGGACTCCGTCTGGACCGCTGGCGGCGGCGGTCATCGGTGCGTTCTACGTCGCGTTCGTGCTACCTGTCGACGCCGTCGTGTTCGGCTTCCGACCGCTCCTGCGTCTGCTCGACATAGACGTCCGCCCCGGAGTTCCAGCCGAGCTATGCGTAGTCGCGGCGGCGCTCGGACTCGGCTACCTGGCGGCGCCGTGGTTCTACGTATACGCCGCCCTCCAGGTGGCGTCGTACGTCGTCTACTGGTTGTCTCCGTACGACTTCGGCGGCGTCCCGGGCTTCCTCGGCTGGCTCGGACGGAGGAAGTAGGCGCGGCCGTCCGCCGGCGAGCGCCGACGGCAGGGTTTTTGAGAGGGCGGCCGTACACCCATCGATGTACTTCGCCGAGGAGAACGAACGACTGCGAAGGATAGTCGGACGTATCGCGGAAGCCAACCCCGGCCGGGTGACGTCGCGTCCCATCGACGCCTTGCTCTACAGCGTCGTCCGGGCGGTAGACGCCGAACGCGTGCTCGAACTCGGCGCGTACGAGGGCACGACGAGCCTTTATCTCGCCCAAGGGGTCGCTGACAACGGCGGCGGAACGTTGACCGCCGTCGAGCTAGAGGAGTCGCACGCTCGCGGCGCTCGCCAGCACCTCCGGGAAGCGGGTCTCGACGACGTAGGCACCGTCGTGGTAGGAGACAGCCGGGAGGTCGTGCCGGGCCTCGACGGCGAGTACGACGTCGTCTTCGTCGACACGACGCCTACGCAGTACCACGAGGACTACGCCAACGTCCGCGGCACTCTAGCGGAAGGCGGCGTGCTCGGCGTCCACCAGGCGCTCGACAGCGACGGCTTGCTCGACGAAGTCCGCGACGACATGGACGCGCTCGTCTTCGAGGAGTACGGTTCGTTCCTGCTCGCGCAGTAGAACCGCGCGAAGCCGGCTTCAGTCGTCGGCCGGTCCGTAGCAGTACGTGCGGTCGGTCTCCCTGCACCGGCAGAGACCCATCCCCCAGTCCTCGAGGTCGTAGTCCATCAGCAGGGGTTCGACTAGGTCGGCGAGCACGCCGGCGAACCGCGGGTCGTCGTGCGGTATCGGCACGCGGTGTAGCTCCACGCCTGCTTCATCGCACTCCTCACGTAGCTCCAGGTCGAGCTCGCTCAACGTCTCGCTCTGCTCGCGCATGAACGACAGCGGTTCGACGACTACGTTCGGTGCGTCGACTTCCTCGACGACGTCCTCGGTGTCGGGCTGCGTCCACTCGACGTCGCGGTTCTCGTGGTTCTGGTACCCCAGGAGGTAGTCGTCTACTTCGAGTCGGTCGGCGATCCACTCGCAATACTCCTCGACGTAGTCGCGGTACCGGCTGCCGTCTTCGAGGTACTTCACCGGGGTGCCGTGCGCGCTGAACACGAGTTCGGCGTCTTCGCCGAGCGTGAGCCCGCGGCCCTCGACGAACTCCCGGAGGTTGTCGGCGCGCAGCTCGACGTAGTCGGGGTGCTCGTGCCATCCCGACACCTCGTGGTACGCGGGGTTCCAGCCGAGTTCGTCGAGCGCCTCCGACGTCATCTC
>JBKGYY010000133.1:0-2520 GCA_046545855.1 Halobacteriales archaeon
GGCGGATCGGGCGGTAGCTCGACCGGGGGTTCGAGCGGTTCGTCCGGCGGAGAGTCGGGCGGCCCCGGGAGGTAATCTATACCTGAGCGTCCTCGTACAGCTTACTCCTCTTCCTCCGGCAACCTGAGCACGTTCTCTCGGCCCATCCGTAGCTTGGTCATCCTGCCGTCTTCCTCCAAGCGGGACGTCACCTGGCTGACCTTGGCCTCGCTCCAACCCGTCTCCTCGACGACCTTCTTCTGTTTCATCTGTCCGCCGGCACTCTCCACCAGGTCGAGAACCCGGTCGTCGTCGGGCACGCTCTCGACGTCCAACTCTTCGTCCTCCTCCGTGTCCCGCCGGTAGAGGTAGGTCGCTACGCCGCCGAGAGCGAGCGCCGCCACCACCACGAGCGCGGTGACGAGGAGGTAAGACGGACTTCGGTCTCCCGCGTCACCGCCGCCGTCGACGCCGTCCCCGTTGTCGTCGTTGCCGTCCGACGCGTTGTCGGCTGAGTCGACGCTTACGGCGGGTTCACCCTCCGGGAAGTCACGAGGCCCGTCCCACCTCACGCCGTCGCCCTCGGTCGAGTCGGGCTCGGGTCCCACGTCTACGACCTCGCGGTCCGAGGGGTAGCGTACGACCAGTGAGTCCCCCTCACCGAGCATGTAGCCCTCGAGCACGTCGGTCACCCGGAGTCGGTCGCCGTCGACGTCGGCGAAGCCCCGCCAGCGGAACCGGTACTCGACGACACCTCGCTCGCGAGGCAGCGACTCAGTGTGGGTGTCGACTTCGAACCCCGTGGCGTTCATCTCGCGCCCCGTGTCGTTGGCGGCGCGTTCGACGAGCTCGGTCATCGCCTCCCGGTACGGCGTCAGGAACGACTCGGGGTCGGAGTCTACCTCCGCCGCCAGGTCGTCGAACGCCTGGCGTTCGTCCTCGGTATCGAGAGTCATCCTGTGTTCGAGCACGAAGTCGGCGTCCCCGTCTCCGTCGACTTCGACCGCAGTCAGCGTGCCGTCGGAGTCGACCGTCTGTCCCGCCGCCGTCGCTACGAGCAGAAGGAGGCTGGCGACGGCCACCGCGACGACCCACTTCATCTGGTTCGAAGTCGGCCGAGCGCACCATAAAAACTTTCTTCGGCACACGTCTCGCGCGGCCTCACGGCGCCGACGGCCGCTCGCGACTCGGAAAGACTTAATTGAGACCACGTCAAGCTTGAAAGACAAGATGGGGCTCGCCAGGGCTACGAAGGAGGGGGATAGAGGTACCGTACACGGAGACGTCAACGAGGAGGTGGCCTGAATGGTATACGCCGTCGACGCGCTCGGCGAGGCGTACGACGAGACCAGGAGCCTGCTGCTGCCGTTCGACGTCTGGCTGTGGCTCAGGATAGCCGTCATACTGTTCTTCGTCGGCGGGAGCTACTACTCCGTCCCGACGGGGAACTACGGAGGCGTGTCGGACGCCGGCGAGGAGGTCGACCTCGACCCCGTGGACCGGAGCCCCCAGGAACTACTCGCGTCGCTGGAGAGCGAGATAGAGGGCGAGTTCGGCAGCGGAGCGTTCGACGTCCTCGTGTCCCTGTTGCTCGCGTTAGCCGTCGTCCTGCTGATCCACTCCTACCTGTCGGCGACGTTCACGTTCGTCTACTACGAGGGGCTGTCGACCCACGAGTTCGGTTTGCTCGCGGGCCTCAGAGCCCACGCGGTGGACGGCCTCAAGCTGTTCGCGTTCAACATGCTGACGTTCGCCCTCGTGCTCGGCGCCATCGCGCTGCCGGTCTACTCGTTCTTCTACGGCGCTCCCGCTCTCGGCCTCTCGGTGGCGGTCGCCGCGCTCACCTGGCTGGTCGTCGCCTTCCTCGGCTTCGTCGTGCTCAACTTCGCGGTCCCCGAGATGGTGAGACGGGACGCCGGCTTCCTGTCCTCCGTCTCGACCTCGCTCGGCTACGTCCGCTCCGAGCCCGTCGAGACGCTCGCCTTCCTCGTCACGAAGTTCGTCGTCGGAGTCGTGGCCTACGTCCTCGTCTCGATCGTCGTCGCGCTCGGGATGGTGGCGCTCGCGATACCTCTCGTGCTGCTCGGCCTGGTGGTCTACTTCGTGTCGCCGGCGTTGCTCCTCGTGCCTCTCGTGCTCGGTATCCTGGGACTTCTCGTGCTGTCGTTCGGCGTCACCGTCCCCGTGCAGACCTACGTCTTCACCTGGGTGCTCGGCGTCCACGCGAGGTTCGCGGGGTTGGAGTTCGGGGGAGACGGAGGAGCCGGAGACGGTGACGCGGGCGACGTCGACGACGACGGGGCCGGCGAGGCGGGAGAGACCGCTGGCGTCGGCTCCGCGTCCGACGCGCGCTCCGCCGCGTGAAACCCAAACCAAGGGATTATTAGTGGACTCCGACGTCAGGTAGACCAAGATTGCAGCCAGAGGTAAACATCGGGTTAGTCGGACACGTCGACCACGGTAAGACAACGCTGGTTCAGGCGCTCAGCGGCGAGTGGACCGACCAGCACAGCGAGGAGATGAAACGCGGTATCTCGATCC